>CALSAT010000405.1:0-3913 GCA_943372905.1 Bacteroides fragilis
ATACACTGGGAGAGATACTGGAGAAACATGGATTAAAACAGATACGGGCAGCAGAAACAGAAAAGTATCCGCATGTAACCTTCTTTTTTAGTGGCGGCCGCGAAAAAATATTTGAAGGAGAAAAAAGGATCATGGCGGCTTCCCCTAAAGTTGCCACCTACGATCTGCAGCCAGAGATGAGCGCCTATGAACTTACCGATGCATTGATACCTGAAATAGAAAACAAAACGGCTGATTTCATTTGTCTGAATTATGCCAATGCAGATATGGTAGGCCACACAGGTGTTTGGTCAGCAGCCATCAAAGCTGTGGAAACAGTAGATAAATGTGTGGAGAGAGTGGTTACGGCCGGATTGGCAAATGGTTACACCATCTTCCTTACCGCCGACCACGGCAATTCTGATTATATGATCAATGAAGATGGGACTCCCAATACTGCTCATACACTGAACCCGGTACCACTTTTCATTATCGATAACGATTGGAAAGGAACCGTAAAGCCTGGAAAACTGGGCGATATTGCACCTTCCATTTTGAGCATGATGGGCTTACCCATTCCGGTAGAAATGACAGGAAATGTCTTACTTACAAACCAATAATTTTAATTAAACCCCCTCATAATGATCAGGAAAATCCTTTTGGTATTATTAGCTGCCCTGGTAGTAATTCAGTTCATTCGTCCAAAAAAGAATAAATCGGATGCTCCGCAAACCAACTACATCGGTAATTACTATGCCGTTCCTGGAGATGTGCAAGCCATCCTGACAAAGGCTTGTAACGATTGCCACAGCAACAATACCCGCTACCCCTGGTATTCAAATTTTCAGCCTGTTCTCTGGTGGCTGAATAAGCATATCCAGAATGGAAAAAAGGAGCTCAATTTTGATGAATACAAGAACAGATCTTTACGTTACCAATACCATAAAATGGAAGAAGTGATCGATGAAGTGAAAGAAGGCAAAATGCCCTTGAACTCCTATACCTGGACCCATAAAGACGCCAAATTAACCACAGAAGAGAAGGCGGCTATCACCAGTTGGGCTCAGTCAGTTATGGATAAAATGAAATCCCAGTACCCGATGGACAGCCTTGTTAGGAAGAAATAAATATATCTTTACCACTTATTATTAAACCTTGAAAACCGCTTCCTTAAAGATCATCTGCTTTTCCCTCCTGCTGTTAACAGTGTTCCCCCTGGTAACAGTATTCATATTTCAGACCCGGCAAAAAAAGATACAGCACCGGATGAAAGAACAATTGGAAGAAAAAATGCTCCATACAGTAAGGGTGCCTGCCGGAAGTGTTCACTGGGTAAAACCGGGCAAAGAAATATGGCTGGGTAACAAGATGTTTGATATCAAGTCCTCACAACTGGAAAACGGTTATTATACTTTCACAGGGCTTTATGACGAGGAAGAGACCTTGCTTGTAAAACGGATGCAAACAAATCAGCAGGAAGAAAAAAGTACAGGTAATAAACTACTGGCACAATTATTCCAGTTATTACAAACCCCTTGTGATTATCAGCCAGTAGAAGCAACCTCTGAATTTGTCAATATACTTTTACAAAATGATAGTAAGAGGTACGATCTGTGTTCCTCTTTCCCCGATATTATAACTCCGCCGCCACAGGTTTGTTGATCTGATTATATATACTACAAACCAATTTTCTAAATAAACTTACTATTTATGAGCAATAAGTATGTGCTTGCTCTGCTGTGTACATTATGCATGGCCAGTAGTGGCTATACACAGGAAGATACCATCTCAGAAAAAACATTGGGAGAGGTCATCATTTCTGTAAATAAATGGGAACAAAAGCTAAATGAGGTTCCAAATAAGATCGTCAAGGTTAACAAATTAGATATTCTGAGAAATAACCCGCAAACTTCCGCCGATCTTTTAGGGCAAAGCGGCTCTGTATTTATTCAAAAGAGTCAACTCGGAGGTGGAAGTCCTATGATCCGCGGATTTGCTACCAACCGGGTATTACTCGTAATTGATGGGGTTCGTATGAACAATGCCATTTACAGAAGTGGAAACCTGCAAAATGTGATCAGCATTGATGCACTAAGTACTGAAACTGCTGAAGTAATATTTGGCCCCGGATCACTCATTTATGGTAGCGATGCCATTGGCGGAGTAATGGATTTTCATACCCTGGAAGCCCGCTTCTCCAAAGACAAAAAGATGCTGGTGAAAGGAAGTGCACTGGGAAGGTACTCTACGGCAAATAAAGAAAATACAGTCCATGCAGATCTTAATTTGGGATGGAAAAAATGGTCCTTGCTTTCCTCTTTCTCTTACAGCAAATTCGATGACTTGAAGATGGGAAAGAATGGAGGACAGGACAGTTATTTACGGCCCGAATATGTTGAGAGAATTAATGACAAAGACAGCATCGTAAAAAACAGCAATCCCCGTATTCAGCGTTTCAGTGGGTATGAACAAATCAATTTTTTACAAAAAATACGTTTTCAACCAACACCGCAGTGGGATATACAATATAGTTTTACTTATGCCGGTACTGATGATGCACCACGATATGACAGGCTGATTCAGTATCGTAACGGGGCGCTTCGCTTTGCAGAATGGAATTACGGTCCAATGCTCTGGAGAATGCACAACCTGCAGATATTACACTCGCAAAAAACAAAGCTATATGATGATGCCCGGCTAACGGTGGCTTACCAGGATTATGAAGAAAGCCGTATAGACCGTACCCGTAACAATAATAACCGCAACAGGCAGGTAGAACAAGTAGGAGCATTTAATATCAACTGGGATGCCACAAAAGCGATTGGCAAAGGCCAGTTTTTTTTCGGGTTAGAATATGTCCATAACAAAGTGGGGTCTTTTGGTGAAAGAACCAATATCAGTACAAATCTTGTTTTGCCATTTGTAAGCCGCTATCCTGATGGCAGCGCTACCAGCGCTTACAGCATTTACGGAAGTTACAAAACAAACCTGCACCCAAAAGTAACTTTGACCACCGGCCTCCGCTTCAGTTATAATACTCTTGATGCCACGTTTGATACCACGTTTATCAAGTTCCCCTATAAAAAAGCTGAATTAAAGGACGGCGCATTGACCGGTAATGCGGGGCTTGTATTTCGTCCGGCAGAAGGATGGCAACTGAACAGTAATGTTTCCACAGGGTTCCGTATGCCCAATGTGGATGACATCGGAAAGCTGTTTGAAAGTGTGCCAGGAAATGTAACTGTCCCAAACACCGAACTGACTCCGGAGTATGCCTGGAATTTCGAATTGGGTATCGTAAAGAGCATTCCCAATAAATTCCGGTTGGAGGTAAATGCTTTCTATACAATACTGGATAACGCAATCGTTCGTCGCTTCTCTACTTTTAATGGACAGGACAGTATTTTATTCAATGGTATATTAAGCCAGGTAGAGGCTTTGCAAAATGTGGGGAAGGCTACAGTTTCAGGTTTTCAGTTAAGTACTGAGGTGTATTTCACCAGGGAATTGTCTTTACAAACCCACGCCAACTGGATCACTGGGAAAGAAACAGATGATGTAAAAAATGAGCAGGTGCCACTTCGCCATGCTCCGCCATTTTATGGCAGCACCAACTTACGGTATCGCTATAAAAAAATATTTGCCGAAGCCTCTGCACAGTACAACAGCCAGATAAAAAATGCCGATCTGGCCCCCTCTGAACAGGCCAAAACAGATATTTACGCAAAAGATGCGGCGGGAAAACCTTACTCACCCGGATGGTATGTGCTTAATTTGAAAGCCTCATATCAGTTGACGAAGAACTTACTACTAACGACCGGTTGGGAAAACATGACCAACCAGCGCTACCGGCCTTATTCTTCAGGCATAGTAGCCGCCGGTTCTAATTTCATTTTTTCTGTAAGAGCATCACTTTAATTTTTTACATGAAAAG
>CALSAT010000406.1:0-3903 GCA_943372905.1 Bacteroides fragilis
AGCTGATCGACAGAAACCTGTACCCTGTTATGATCGTTCCGCCCGATGCTACTTATACCGGTATAAATAATGTAGCATTTGCCTCAGATTTTAAAAATGTGGAAGCCACCACTCCTGCCCCGCTGATAATCTCAGTGCTGGAAATGTTCAATCCCAAACTGCATATCGTAAATGTGAACAAAGAGATTTACGTCTCCCTGCCTGAAGAGATAGAAGAAGAAAAAAAGAAGCTGCTCGCAATGTTTGATAAATTCCACACCGAATGTTATTTCATTACCCGTAATGATTTTTACCAGGCCATTGATCAGTTCGTAACAGACTTTAAGATTGATATTTTAATTACCATTCCTAAACACCAGAGCAATTCCACTTCCCTGTTCAAAAGTTCACATACCAAAAAGCTGGCTTATCATAGCCATATTCCTATACTCGCTGCGCATGAATAAGACGAATCTGTGGCCGACCTTTATTGAAAGGCCTTCTTCGTACATTTGCGCCAATCATTTTTTAAACTTTATTTATGCAAACTGTTATCGTCCCCGTTGATTTCTCTGAAACATCTCTTAATGCTGCCAGGTATGCTGTGCAATTGCTTACCGGCCACTATGGCGTGAATATGATCCTGCACCATGTGTATGAAAAGTCGTCCCAGGCAGAAGAATCTCATCAAAAACTGGAAGAATTAAAAACAGCCCTCCGTGAATATGGCATCGTAAAAATTGAACTATTGGCAGAAGAAGGATCCGGCTTTATAACAGAGCTGGAAAAACTGGCCCGCCACCGCAAAGCAGACCTGATCGTTATGGGTATTACCGGACGCTCCCCTATTGGCCAAACATTTATTGGCAGCAATACTTTAAAAATGGTGGAACACAAAGTGTGCCCGGTATTGATCATTCCCGCAGATGCTACCTACCAGGATGTGAAAAACGTATTGCTTACCTCAGACTTTAAAAATGTGATGGCCGGAACACCATCAGTACCCATTAAAAATGTACTGAAGCCATTCCATCCCAGCCTGCATGTATTGAATGTGGATAGCGAACATTATGTTGCCATTACGGAAGAATACCAGGCCGAAAAAATAAAATTACAGGAGATGTTCAGCGAATTTAATCCCCAGTTTTATTTCATGGGTTTGTACAATGTGGATGAGGCTATTAACCAATTTGCGACAGATAAAAATGTTGATTTTATCATCATCATCCACAAAGAGCAGTCGGTATTCTCCAAATTATTTATAAAAAGCCATACCAAAAAACTGGCATACCACAGTTCTGTACCCGTGTTGGCCATTCATGAATGATTTTAAGGCGTTTTTATAGCGGCAGGACAGGTTTTTGCCGCTATAAAAAACCAAAACAAATGTCTACCTTCGTCCTCAGTCCTTTTATGAGGTATTGCCATAAAATATCCGGTCATATTTACTCTTTTGCAGAGCAATCACTGCCTGCCAACTTTTATATCCCGGATTAATACCATTTCACACCTTTTTCTTGCTGCCCATTACTATTTTACCGGCCCAGGCCGTTATTTGTTATTTTAACGATGTTTGTATGAAAAATATTAAACTGATTGAAGTGCCCTCAGAAATTGGTGCCGGCACAAGAGGTGCCAGCCTCGGTATTGAAGCCATAAAGATCGCTGCGCTTGATTTTATGAGTAATTTCTTTATTCATTTTCCCTCGGAAAAAATACAGACCGAGAATAAGTTGCTCTATGAACCCATTGAATCACCGTATGCAAAACGGATAAAAGGTATCGCTTCCATTTATGAACGGGTAAGCAAAGCCGTTTCTGATTCCATGAAGAACAACTTCTTCCCGGTAATACTCAGCGGCGACCATAGCTCAGCAGGCGCCACCATCGCAGGTATCAAGATGGCCAAGCCAAAAAGTAAATTAGGGGTTATCTGGATCGATGCACATGCTGACCTGCACACGCCTTATACCACTCCTTCTGGCAATGTTCATGGTATGCCGATGGCTGCCTCTATCAACAAAAACAATGAAGACTGTGCCGTACATGATATAGATGATGAAACCGCCACCCACTGGAACTACCTGAAAAATATCGGCAAAATAGCGCCCAAAGTATTGCCCGAAGATGTGGTCTTTATTTCATTACGGGATTATGAAAAAGAAGAACGCTACCTGATCGAAAAGTATGATATGAAAGTGATCACCACCAAAGAAGTACGCAGCAAAGGAGCAGAAAACGTGGTGCGGGCGGTGATCCGTTATCTTTCAGATTGTACAGATATCTATATTTCTTTTGATGTGGACAGCCTCGATTCTTCCATTTCCAAAGGTACCGGCACACCGGTAAGTAACGGGCTGAAAGAAAGAGAAGCGGAAGACCTGATCAGTAAATTCATGCAAAACAGGAAAGTCTGCTGCTTTGAGATCACCGAGGTGAATCCCACACTGGACAAAGAAAACCTGATGGCAGAGATCGCCTTCAATATTTTGCAGCGCAGCGTAAATGTACTGATGATGAACTAATACCAGTTATGAAAAAGATGCCCCTGTTGTTCATCCTGTTTTTTGTTGCTGGTAATGCAATAGCACAGAAAAAAAGCTATACTGATTCTATTGAAAAATACCAGGAGAAGTATGCGAAAGAACATGAAGTGGTAAAAGGAAAAGACAAAGATCTGTTTCGCTTTTTTCCAGTAAATGAAAGCTACCGGGTAAAAGCCCGGTTTGAGAAAGTATATAATTTCGGCTGGTTTGATATGGAAACATCCGGCAAGCAAAAGCAAACGTATCGCATCTATGGCATTCTCCATTTCACACTCCATGATACCACACTGAAATTATATGTTTATCAGTCGCAGCAATTAATGAACACCAAAGAATACGGTAAGCACCTTTTCGCCCCTTTTACCGACAAGACATGCGGCACCGAATCGTATGAAAATGGCCGTTATCTCGACCTTACTACTGACGAAGTTACCGGGGATTCTTATACTATTGATTTCAACAAAGCTTATAATCCTTACTGTGCATACATAAGCAATGTGTTCAATTGCCCCATCCCTCCCAAAGAAAATGACCTGCCGGTAGCGGTCAGGTCAGGTGAAATGAAATTTGCAAGGGTGCATTAAAGTGAAGCTATTTTCTTTTTAACCTGTTCAACGGTCACAGGTCCCAGCTCATACCCGCTTTCCAGGCATTCATTCAGCAAAGCCCTTGCCTTTGAGTGTTGTCCTGCAGCAGCATAGATATACGCTGTATGCAGCAGAGCGTCCGGTTCAAATGTTTTACCTGTTACATAACCATTTATCAGTTCGGTCGCTTTTGCAATATTCCCCATCTTATACTCTACCCAGGCCATCCACTGGCAAGTTTCTGGTGTAAAGCGGTTTTGCAATTCCTTTTCAGCTATTGCATGCGCCTTCTCCACTTCGCCTGTTTGCTCAGTATAAATAGCGATCAGGTATTTATTATACATATCGCCATAGGCGGGAGCTGAAACCGTTTCCGTAAAGTCTTTCAATAACTGTTCCTTTTCTGACGGCTTCCCTTCCATTTCAGCAATTTCAGCCAGCATCAGTTTAAGATCGGGCATTGATGTTTGTGCGAGAATGTAATTCAGTATTCGGGTGGCCTCTGCCATATTGTGATCATTTGAATAAGCGATCCAGGCGATACCCTTCAGGCAATACAGGTTAGCAGGATCTTTACGGAGCACGGACAGGTAGCCATTATACGATTCCTTTACCCTGCCTGCATGACCATACATATCTGCCAGGTTTGACAGTGTCCAGCAATAGAGACTGTTGTTTTTATCCTTCACCTTCTCAAATGCCTTCTCCATTAATACGATTGCCTCATCCAGGTTGCCTTTGCGATCTTCCCATTTGGCCTTCCTGACCAGATAGTCAAATGCATCTTTTTC
>CALSAT010000407.1:0-3895 GCA_943372905.1 Bacteroides fragilis
AGAAGGATTGGGTGAACCAGGGTTACTGGAGCTGGAAGAATTTGGGAGACCTGCTGCCCTATGATTTTTTACCTGATTAGTTAACCGGTTGAATGGTTTATTAGTTAATTGTGGGATTGGCTTATCAGTAAGAACTATTACACCATACAACTCCACCAGATTAACCCTTCATCACTTTTTCCCACAACTGCGGGATTCGTTTTATCCAGACAAACTCTTTCATTTTTTCACGGGCATCTTCTACTGGTGAGCCGAAATAGACCTTGCCGCCTGCAATAGAATCTTTTACGCCGCTTTGTGCATATACTACTGCGTCTTTCCCGATGGTCAGCGTTTTGCTTACACCCACCTGCCCCCAAAGGATTACATTATCCTCAATAGTGGTGGCACCGGCTATGCCCACCTGTCCGGCAAAGAGACAATTCTTACCCACTTCCGTATCATGCCCTATGTGTACCAGGTTATCCATTTTGGTACCAGCGCCAATTACTGTATCAGCGCTTACACCCCGGTCTATGGTGCAATTGGCACCAATCTCCACTCCATTTTCTATCACTACCCGGCCGCAACTATCCATTTTTTTATAATGAATATCCCGGTTGGTCTTTTTATTATAATAAAAAGCATCACTGCCAATAACGGTACCTGCCTGTATGATCACCTGGTCGCCGATAATGCAATGGTCAAGTATCGTTACATTCGGATGAATGATACAATGATTGCCAATATGTACATGGTTGCCGATATAGGCTCCGGGCATGATCACAGTCCCTTCGCCAATAACTGCGGAATCGCTTATCATTTTCATGGAGGGGGTAAAGGGGCGATAGAAGTTGACGATCTTCAGGTAGGCTTCAAAGGGCTGATCCACGACCAGCAGTGCTTTCCCTTCGGGGCAATCTGTTTGCTTATTAATAATTATAAAAGAGGCTGCCGAATTGATACAAGTATCGTAATATTTGGGATGGTCCACAAAGGCGATATCGCCTTTTTCCACTTTATGCAGTTCATTGATGCCCGTTGCCATACCATTTATGTTGCCGGTCACCTCTGCACCTATCAGTTGTGCAATAGTGGTAACAGGAACTGGTTTATCAAATCGCATATGCTGAATTTTTAGTGTTAAACCCTGTATAATAATGCAGTTGCTGCAAAGGTAATGGCTATCAACTGGGTTTAAATTACTCCCCAATGGCTTCTTTATACCTTAATCCGCCTTTTTAACAGAGTTGACCTTCAATTCTTTTTTACTTCAAAATAGTCGTCTGCAAAAGAAATATAACAGGCATTATTGCTGGCGCATATTGATATGTTCTATGAAAGGATGATTGAAGAAAAATAACAGCACCTGCTACAACCCTTACCTGACAAGCCTTTCAGCAAGATGATTTTATACAGCCTGTATCAATAAAAATATCCTGCACTGATAAGAATCTATTGAAGTGAATAGAATACATTGATTATATACGCTGGTTTATCCACAGGCATGTTTAAAATGTTAATAAAATAGTTTGGAATTTTTTTTTGGTTAAAGAAATTTATTTCTAATATTGTGCAGGGAAATTTATTTCCCGTACTTACTAACCCATCCATATATTATCCCTTCGCTTACTACGGAGGGATTTTTTTTGCCCCTTCCTCAGTAGTATTATGATCATCAGGGTCATTCAACGTCTCTGTATCCAG
Organism: Bacteroides fragilis; assembly: GCA_943372905.1. Lineage (GTDB taxonomy): Bacteria > Bacteroidota > Bacteroidia > Chitinophagales > Chitinophagaceae > JJ008. Next base: position 1,687 of record CALSAT010000407.1, read on the forward strand.
GTCTTCTTGCTTCTGTTTTCCAGGATTTGTTCAGACAGGAGAATAAACGAAGCTGCTGTTTGCAGAAAAGGGTATATCACTTCATTATTTATTATACCAATCAAAATGCTTTATTTAAAATACCTTTACCACCACTCAAAAAAGTAATCCATGCTGAAATCAATGACCGGTTTTGGAAGAGCCGAAAAAAGTGTTGGCAACAAAACTTTCCTGGTTGACATTAAATCACTGAATGGAAAACAGTTTGAGCTGCAGCTAAAGCTGCCTGCTTTTTTAAAACCATTTGAGTTTGATATCCGCCGGCTGCTCTCTTCTAATCTTGGCCGCGGGAGTGTAGATTGCATGATAAGCCTGAAGGATACGGGTACCTCCAAACCTGTAACTATTAATACCGACCTGGCTAAAGCCTATTATCAGCCATTGGCCGAACTTTCTGCCGCTCTTAATCTGGATCCGTCACATATTTTAAGTACACTGGTGAAATTGCCGGAGGTTATTACCCCCAATAGCGAAACCCTGACGGACAAAGAATGGACTGATTTTCAACAGGTATTGCTTTCTGCTATAGAAGACCTGAATACCCATCGGCTGGATGAGGGCCGCTCACTGGAAGAAGAACTGGTGATCCGTATTAATAATATACTAAAGCAGCAGGAAGAGGTAATAAAACTGGAACCCCTTCGCCAGGTGAAAATAAGAGAAGGCATTACCCGCCTGCTGGAAGAAAATGTGGGCAAGGAAAACTACGATAGCAACCGGCTGGAGCAGGAACTTATATATTATATAGAGAAAATCGACATCACCGAAGAGCAGGTACGACTGAAGAACCACTGCGACTATTTTAAGGCGCTGCTTGCTGAAACTGATGACTCCAAGGGCAAAAAACTCTCCTTTATATTACAGGAAATCGGGCGGGAAATTAATACTACCGGATCCAAAGCCTACGACTCCACCATACAAAAATGCGTGGTGCTGATGAAGGATGAGCTGGAAAAGGCAAAGGAGCAGGTACTGAATGTATTATAAGCCAGGAGGCAAAGAGAGGTTTCTTATTATGCCATACCCCGACATCTTCGCAGGATTTACTATAAGCGGAAGCGTTCTTTAACTCCTTTTCTCCTTCAACCTCTTAGCCTACATTTGTAAAAAGCTTTAGTTTGAAAACACTGTTGCGCACATCTTACCTGTTACTTCTTGTTTCGTTCATGCTTTCTTCCTGTTCCACGGTCGACCTGTACGAAAAGACGGCTACCATACCCGGTCATAGCTGGAAGAGCAGTTATAAACCCTCCTTCACTTTTGCTATCAAGGACACCACTTCCACCTACCAGCTTTTCCTGGTGATCCGGCATAAAGACAAATACAATTACAATAATATCTGGCTGAACTTATCGGTAAAATCGCCGGGACAGGATGTGGCAAAGACCTTCCGGATAGATAAGCAACTGGGTTCTGATGAAAAAGGGTGGCTGGGTACCGGTATGGATGATATTTATGAATTTCGTAAAGAACTAAACGATGAACTGACCCTTAACAGCGTATCCTTTCGCAAACCCGGCGATTATACTTTTACTCTTGAACAAATAATGCGGGAAGACCCCCTGAAAAATGTGCTGAGTGTGGGGTTAAGGATCGAAAAGAAATAATAACCGGCTTTAGCTTATGCCTGATGACAGTATTAAACGACTTCGCCGCACCACTCTCATCTACTGGATGCTGCTGGTGTATATTATAGCCGCTCTGGCCTGGTGGTTCATTTCCCTGGAAAAACAGAATAAACAGATAGCTGAACTGGAGTATAAGTATATCAATGCAGGCAAAGACAACTTATCTGCTGACAGTCTGGGAGATAAAATTTTCTCTATAGACACAAAAGCTAAAAGGAATACCGGCAAATACCTTGCTGAAGGAATTACTTTCTTTATCCTGATAATGATTGGCGCTGGCTTTGTGTACCGGTCCGTCCGTAAACAATGGAAGCTACAGCAGCAGCAGCAGAATTTTATGATGGCAGTGACGCATGAATTAAAGACACCGATAGCCGTTACCCGCTTAAACCTGGAAACGCTTCAGAAATACAGTCTCGATCCCGAAAAGCAAAGAAAAATCATCCGCACTACGCTGGATGAAACTGCCCGGCTTAATTTTTTAACCAATAATATCCTTATTGCCTCACAACTTGAGGGCAGTGGGTATAAATCTTCTAAAG
>CALSAT010000408.1:0-3877 GCA_943372905.1 Bacteroides fragilis
AATCTGCTTCCAGTTTTATTATTGGCTTTAGCTGAGTGGTCACGGTATCTGTTTGTGTTTCCATTGACTGTCTCAGCAACTTCTCTACATTCTTTCTTAACTGCACCGAGTCGATCTTTGCATCACCTGCATACCTGGAGGCCACCACCTGGCCTTTGTACTGCACATCGATCACTTTATACTTATCGAAGCCGGTCTTGCTTAATACCTGTTTGTAAAAAACCATCAACCGGTTGAACTTCTGTTCCATATTTTCTCCATTGCCCAGCTTCACTAAATGATTACCCACCACGGGTACCATTTCAAAGTTTCTTTCCGGCGTAATATCGATCTGCGCTACCTGGGCCATCCAAAACGGCCGGCTCATGATATAATTAGCTGCTTCTTTTACTTCCTTCAGCAAGGCGCTGTCTGCGGCGTTGAGCTTTTTCTTATCAGGAAAGCCTGTGAACACCGGTACCCTTGCACTCAGCTTATCTGACAAAGGCATTTTTCGGCCCATGCTGTCTATATAAAATGAGTTGCCTGCCGGGGTAAATAGTCTGGCCACCGGTTCTTTCTCTGTTACCGTAACATGCAGCACATCCTGGTTATCAAAATAAAGCTCTGCCTCATCTATCCAGGTGTTGTCCTCCAGCATTTGCTCCAGCTCATGCAGCCGGAAGGAAGAAACGGGCTCTCCTTTTATGCTGCCTTTGGTGGCCTTCATTAATAATTGCTCGACGTCTTTCTGGTCAATAAAGAAATTATTCTTCACCCCTTTTATGGTGATGGAATAATCCCTGCACTGTCCTTTGTTCTTTTTACTGATGGCGGCCAGCAACAGGGTGAACATACCTGCCCCGATACAGAGCCAGACTGTGATGAATAATATTTTCCGTATGGTTGATCTTCCTTTCAATTACTATATATTCTTTAACTCTTTCATTATTGGTTCTACCAGCATATCGATATCTCCTGCTCCTGCCGTGATGAGCACTTCACCAAATTCTTTGTTGACCGTTCTCCCAAAATCATTTTGTACCCAGTTCATCAGCTCTTCTTTTGTCATCACTCTTTTATTAGAGCTATTCATTCTTTCCAATATCATTTCACTGGCCACCCCTTCCACCGGTAATTCCCTAGCGGGGTAAATGGGCAGCAGTATCACTTCATCGGCCAGGTCCAGCACTTCTGCAAATCCGTAGGCAAGGTCCTTTGTTCTGCTGAAGAGGTGCGGTTGAAATATGACCGTACATTTCTTGTGCTTGAACAAGGTACTGGCTCCGTTTATCAAAGCCCGCAACTCTTCGGGATGATGTGCATAGTCGTCTATAAACACCAGGTGGTCATTCTTCAACAAATATTCAAATCTGCGCTTCACCCCTTTAAAGCTTTCCACTGCTGCTCTGATCTTATCATTCTCGATTCCCAAAGAACTTGCGACTGCTATCGCTGCTATTACATTCTCCACATTGTGCATACCGCCCATATTCAGCCGAACATTCTCGATCATGTTATCTTTCAATACAACATCAAATTCATAACTCCCTTCACTCATTTTTATATTCGCACCAAATACATCTGCACTGTCATTTTGCAAACTGTAAGTGATATGCTGATCGGCTTTCAATTCCTTTCCTCTTTTCAAGCCGAACTGCCGGATCAATAAACCACCTGGTCTTACCCGTTTGCTGAAATCAATAAACGCCTGCTCCACTGCGTCTGCTGTACCATATATGTCCAGGTGGTCAGCATCCATCGCTGTGATGATGGCTATATCAGGGCTTAGTTTCAAAAAACTTCTGTCATACTCATCTGCTTCTATCACACATACATTTCTTTCACTGCTCCAGAAATTCGTTCCGTAATTCACGGCGATGCCTCCTAAAAAGGCATTACATCCAAAGCCGCTGTGCCGCAGCAGGTGTGCCACCATGGTGGTGATGGTCGTTTTACCATGCGTTCCTGCTATACAGATATTAAAAGAACTTTCTGTTATGATCTGCAATACATCACTTCTCTTCACCACTTTATATCCATTCTCCCTGTAAAAGACCAGTTCCGCATGTTCCGCCGGTATGGCCGGTGTATATACTACCAGGTCCACCTGCTTTGGTACCAGCTCCACCTGCTCTTCATAATGAACTGCTATACCGGCCGCCTCGAGTTCTTTTGTCAATACCGTTGGCGTTTTATCATATCCGCTCACTTTCACTCCGCCAGTATGAAAAAACCTGGCTATTGCACTCATCCCAATTCCCCCGATACCAATAAAATATACTTCTTTCAGTTTTTCAATCCCCCTGAAGGGGGTATTCATAAGGACAGTATTGGTTTGTACGTTCATATTATATCAGTCTCAAAACTTCCGCTGCTATCTTTTCATCCGCATCTGTTATTCCCAGCGGCGCTATATTCATTTTCAGTTCTTCCTGTTTGTGTATGTCCATTGATAATTCAATGGACATGAACACTAGTTTTTGCAGTACCTCTCCATCTCTCACCATCAATGCTGCATTTTTATTGACCAGCTGCGTTGCATTCACGGTCTGGTGATCTTCGGCTGCAAACGGATAAGGGACAAACAATACCGGCTTTTTGGCCGTACAGAGTTCCGCTACCGTCATCGCACCTGAACGGGCTATCACTATATCTGCTGCTGCATAGGCGTACTCCATTTTGGAGATAAATTCATTCACCCACACATTCTTCAATCCTTCTGCCCGCTGCTTTGCTCTCCCAGAATAGGGTTTACCTGTTTGCCAGATCAACTGGATACCTGCATCTGTTAACTTCTCCAGTCCTTTATCTATCGCTTCATTGATGGATTTGGCCCCAAGGCTTCCCCCTACTACCAGGATCGTTTTTTTGGATTCATCCAACGAAAAGAACCGAATTGCTTCACTCCTTGTGATGGCTACATCTGAAATCGCATTCCGAACCGGGTTTCCTGTCACGATGATCTTATCCTTCGGAAAAAACTTCTCCATTCCATCTGTTCCGGTAAATACTCTTGTCGCTTTCCTTCCCAGCATGATGTTTGACTTGCCGGCAAATGAGTTTGACTCATGAATGAATGTTTTTATTCCCCTTGCCTGTGCAAAACGCAGCACCGGGAAACTGGAATAACCACCTACACCTATTGCTACATCCGGTTTGAATTTTTTAAAGATGGTACGCACCTGTAAAAAACTTTTCAGCAGCTTATATGGCAATCCGACATTTTTGATCAAAGAACTTCTATTGAACCCAGCTATATCCAACCCTTCCACGGGGTAACCAGCCTGAGGTACTTTTTCCATTTCCATCTTTCCTTTTGCACCTACAAACAGTATCTCTATTGAACTGTCCATTTTCTTCAGGGCATTAGCAATAGCTATTGCCGGGAAAATATGCCCGCCTGTACCACCCCCTGCTATGATCACCCGCTTACTCATGCACACTTTTATTTTTCAAATTCCGAGGCCGTTTTTCCTTCCAGTTGCTCTACGTTTCTTGCCACACTTAATATTATCCCGATAGCCAAACACGTAAAGATGAAACTGGTGCCTCCCATACTTACCAGGGGCAGCGTAACACCTGTAACTGGAAATAAATTAACCGTTACGGCCATATTGGCCACTGCTTGTATTGCCAATGTAAAACTTAAGCCTAATGCTAAAAAAGCCCCGAAGGCAAAAGGACACCGTTTAAAAATGCGTATGCACCGGTATAAGAATACCAGGTAGATGAACATGATAAATGCACCTCCCATCAAACCATACTCTTCGATAATAATGGCATAAATAAAATCATTATACGCCTGTGGCAGGTAATCTCTTGTGGTACTGTTGCCCGGACCTACCCCAAACACACCGCCCTTTGAAATGGCGATCTTGGCCTGGTTTACCTGGTA
>CALSAT010000409.1:0-3864 GCA_943372905.1 Bacteroides fragilis
CTATAAAAATTACGCTGAAATGCCCTCCCTTACACGGAAATGGAATATAAACACAGGGTTTGAAATATTCGCTGCCAACAATACCGGTAAAGTAAAATGGAGAATCGGGCCACAAGTACGATACCAGACTATGTCAAGTTTCAAAAATACATATCCCGTAATGGAGCATCTTTTTGATTTTGGTTTAAAGCTGGGCGTGATGCTCAGATAGCACTTACACTAACTGCAAATTTGCCGGAAGGCAGTTTGCTCTGCGAAAAATCCCGTGACTTTTAAAGAAACGGGATTTTTGTTTCAGCGATGCAAACCTTTCCTCTTTTTGAGAACGCTTTTATTTTAACTTTAGGCCATGAGAAACTATGTAACAGTAATGCTGGCAGTACTTTTTTTTATAAGCTCCTGCAAGCCCAAAGAGAAGGAAGAACCTAAAAAATTCATCTCTGTACTTTCGCTCATTGAAAAACAAGTAGCTCATATTGACACTTCTTTATATTCTATCCGAAAATATGTTATTCATGACAGCCTGCACATAGATTCAAGCTATGTAAACCGGGAGAATTTCCGGGAAGTTGCTAAAGAATTTTTGGAGATCCCTGATCTTTCTGACCCGAAAGTGGCCAAAAGATATAAAGAAGAAACCCGCTACGATGCCCTTACTAACTGGGTGATTGTTAGTTACATTCCTGTCAATCCCGAAAAGGAAGATATTCAAAAACAGGAAATAATTGTTATACCCAATGTTGCAACCGGAGATAAAGTAAACAATATTATTATTGAAAGGCTGATTAGCAATAAGAATGGCTATTTAAGCAAAAAAATGTACTGGCAAACAGATAAAAATTTCCTTATCACGACTACCTCTCAGAAGCCTGGCGAACCAGAGATCGTGACCACCACAAAAGTGATATGGGATGAATATTCCTTACAATGACAGCGGCAGAGTTTCAACATATTGCCGCCACTATCCCAAAACAGCCGGGTATTTACAAATACTACGATGCAACAGATGAGTTGCTATATGTGGGTAAAGCCAAGCATCTGAGAAAAAGGGTCAGCTCATATTTCACTAAAACATTTACCAGTTATAAAACCCATGAACTGGTACAGCGCATAGCCCGGATCGAATTCACAATCGTTAATTCTGAACAGGATGCTTTCCTTTTGGAAAACACTCTCATTAAACAATACCAGCCACGGTTCAATATTAATCTGAAGGATGATAAGACCTACCCATATATTATAATAAAGAATGAGCCTTTCCCAAGGGTATTTTTAACCCGAAAAAAGATGGAAGATGGATCGGAATACCTGGGACCGTATACTTCTGTAAAAAAAGTAAGGGAGTTAATGGAGTTTATTAAACAAACGATCCAGCTTCGAAACTGTTCGCTCAACCTGACGGATTCAAATATTAAGAAGGGTAAATTTAAAGTCTGCCTTGAATATCATCTGGGTAATTGCAAAGGCCCTTGTGAAGCATTACAAACAGAGAATGATTACACCGAAAACTTATCCCAGCTGAAAAACCTGCTGCGGGGAAACCTGGCACAGGTGATACGTCACTTCAAAGAAGAAATGAAGGACCATTCCGCCGATTTGGCATTTGAAAAAGCAGAATTGGTACGTAAAAAGATCGAGTTCCTGGAAAACTACCAGTCAAGGTCTGTGGTGGCCAACATTAAAGCAGGGGATATTGATGTGTTCTCCATACTTAAAGAGAAGGATATTGCCTATGTAAACTATTTGATGATTAGAAACGGCGCCATTATACAAACGCATACTACTAGGGTGGAAACACACCTGGATGAAACACCTGAAGAAATATTGAGTTTTTCAGTAGTAAGATTAAGAACAACCTTTAATAGTGATGCGATAGAAATAGTTAGCCCCTTCCCTATAGAACACCCGGAAAACCAAATAACGGTGACTGTACCCAAAGGCGGTGACAGAAAAAAATTGCTCGAGCTTTCAGAAAAAAATGTGCTGCACTATATTGAAGAACTAAGAAACAAAGAACGCCTCCGCTTAAACATTAAAAGCCCGGATAAACTCAAACTATTGGAGCAATTGCAACTGGACCTCCAGTTGCAGGAATTACCGGTGCATATAGAATGTTTTGATAACTCCAATTTCCAGGGCAGTTATCCGGTATCGGCAATGGTTTGCTTTAAAAATGGAGAACCCAGCAAAAAGGATTACCGGCACTTTAATGTAAAGACCGTAGAGGGGATCAACGATTTCGCCACCATGAAAGAGGCTGTTTACAGGCGCTATAAGCGGCTGAAAGAGGAGCTACAGCCTTTTCCTCAGCTGGTAATAATAGACGGCGGAAAAGGACAATTAAGCGCCGCTATTGAGGCGGCAAAAGAATTGGAGGTCGACGGCAACAGCACATTCGTAGGGTTGGCAAAAAATGAAGAAGAGATATTCTTTTCAGGCGATCAGCAATCACTGAAACTACCTTATAATAGCAATAGCCTGAAATTCATCCGTAGGATAAGGGATGAAGTGCATCGCTTTGGCATCACGTTTCACCGGCAAAAAAGAAGCAAAGGCACTTTTAAGAATGAACTGGAAGATATACCGGGTATTGGCAAGACTACAGCCGATCAGCTGCTTATGCAATTCAGGTCTGTAAACAGGGTAAAAGAACAGTCCCCTGAAGATTTAGAAAAAATTATTGGAAAGGCTAAAGCTAAGATCGTTGTCGCCTACTATCAAAAATTCTGAAATTCAAGGCACGATACACCTCGTTTTTATTCCCCGGTTATGGCAGATTCTTGCTGTCATTCATGTTATTGATCTTGCGGGTATAGGGCAAAAAAAATGGGGCCAGAATAGAAATTCAGCCCCGTTTTTAAAATCCAATATCCTATGAAAAACCATGACGAAAGTACAACTTTAATTTAATTTTCCTATAGGACTTTTACGATTTTCAAAAGTTTTTTTTATTTGATTTTTAAATACTTAGCGCATGAAAAAAGCCCCTGTTAACAGGGGCTAATACGATGTTCAAACAAGGATATGATCTTTAATAGGACCAAAGGTCTTGTTCGAAATTGAATATTTTTTCTTTGATATTGTCGCCTTCAAGTAAAGCCAGGATAGGGTCTTTGATATAATTTTTGATCATTTTATTTCCTGGGTTATCAAGTGTAGACTTAACAATATAACTGCTAAACATTCTGCTCTCAAAAAGCTCTTCCCATGTCATTCTGCTTTGCCCCATATTTTTGGGGTTATAAACCTCGGCTTTTGCAAGCATGGGTCTTAAATCTGGATAATATACCCAAAAAAGATTAGAGGTACCTCTTTCCTTATTTGTGTTGGGAATATATTCAGTTTTCAGTAAGCCAATACCTAATATTCTTACAAACATTTTACTTGACTCTCTGTCAAACACCCATTCTTCCTTAAGACGAATCTTGGTTATAGTTTTGGGATCAAAGCTTTGGCGAGTAACAACATAACCTACGATCTTATCAAGCTTTACAACATCATATTCAGGCACAGTATCATTCTTACCAGAAGTCATTTGTTGTACATCAGCTACCGCAAGCGGAGTTGTGAAGCGGTCATCCGAAAAGGCTGTAACTTCTCCGCTTTGTACCGCCTTCATAAGCATATTTACAAAAATCTGGCTCCCATTATCGTCCTGAGCCTCATACATGAAGGTTTTGTTCATTTTCTCACGCAGGTCAAGTTCTCTCCACACCTTTTCAGCATACAAGGCGTCATCCCAGCGAAGATGTTCGTAAGGAAGTGGAGTTCTTGAAGTCAGATTAGATTTATCGAAAGCATTATCATTTCGAAGTGATTTTTTTACCGAGTTATCAAGTCCTGCAGTGTCATACCTGATAGGCA
>CALSAT010000410.1:0-3834 GCA_943372905.1 Bacteroides fragilis
CAAGATAAATCCAAAAGCCGGGAGAATTTGACTGTTTCACCTGTTTTATCATTTATTTATAACCAAGTTGTTTCCATGATATTCCCATCCATTTATTAATGGGAATATCATGGGAACATCATGGAGACATCATGGGAATATCATGGGAATATCCTGCTGTCAACTATGTTCTTTCTACGGAAAAAACAGTAGACAACGGCGGTCCTGGTACTACGCAGTGGCTATATAGATTGCTGTGCCCGCAGGAGCAACCCGTTTATTTCAAGAGTTTTTTGATTATCTGCATAAGCCTGTATGTGCGGCAATTGGCTGCAGGCCCTGTTACCATTAGAGCGGATACCAGGATAATTAAAGTACTTTCTCTGCTATTGACTAGTCTGGCCGGGTATCACCAGATGACCCTTTTTAAACAACTAACCCCCCGAGGAATCGGGGGGTTAAAAGTATAGCCATGAAAAACAAAACTCTTCCCCCGATGAACGGTGGCAGAGTAGTTGGCTAAAGATAATATTATTCTGCTTTTTTTGCGTACTTCTTCTTGAATTTGTCGATACGGCCTGCTGTATCTACCAGCATGTTCTTACCGGTAAAGAAGGGGTGAGAAGTGTTTGAAATCTCCAGTTTTATAACCGGATACTCATTTCCGTCTTCCCATTTGGCAGTCTCTTTAGAAGAGGCAGTAGAACGGCTAAGGAAGGAATGGCCGTTACTCATGTCTTTGAAAATTACTAACCGATAGCTATCGGGATGGAGTCCTTTTTTCATAACGTGATGATTTTGAAGGCTGCACGGATTTTGCCGTACAGGTTAAAAGATTATTTTTTGGGCGGCAAAGATAGGCCTGGGAGGGGTTTTGGCCAAATATTATTGAGGCAGAGAGCATTTCCTGGCGAACGGCTTCCTTCTCAGAGAACTCCGCCCGCCATACACTATTTTCTACTTCTGGCAGGGTGTAAAAGATGAAAGCACCAAGTTAGCTCACTTTCCGGCTTTCGCCTTCCTGTTTACTTACCCGATGCTTTCTGGAGAATTTTCACCTTTTGAGGGGCTTCTGTTTCTCCGGGATCAACTTCCACCTTTTGAGGGGTTTCCGTTTCTCCAGGCACTTCCTTTTATTGCTAAAATTCCGTGCAGTTGTATATCAAATATAGTTCACTGAATAAGCCTTTTCCAAATTTTTGACCTCTTTGATATGCACCCGTTTTGCACCGGGCAATGCACATTTTGCAGGCAAAATACGGCTCTTGTGCAGGTTTTAGTCCCTCATATTCACATATTGAAGGGGTATGCCGAGGTTGGCGTTCTTACAAAGCTGTATCACCTCCTGCAAGTCGTCAATTTTTTTGCCTGTTACCCGCACCAGGTCATCATTTATGGAAGCCTGCACTTTCATACCACTGTCCTTTATCAGCTTCACTACTTTCTTAGCGTCCTCCTGTACCAGGCCATTTCGCACTTTCACTTCCTTCTTCCATACTTTGCCGCTCTGGGCCCCTTCTTTGGAAGCATCAAAGGCTTCTGGTGCAATGCCCTGCTTATGTGCCCTGCTGATCAGCACATCCAGCAACTGGCGCATCTTCATATCATCATCTGTTTCCAGCTTGATGTTGAATTCTTTTTTATCCAGGTTAATCACTACATGAGAACCTTTGAAATCAAACCGGTTGGTGATCTCTTTGGTAACCACATTCACCGCATTATCTAATGCCTGAGCGTCTACTTTGCTTACAATATCGAAAGATGGCATAGCTGGTTAGTTTTAGTTGGTTGGTTAATGGCGGACAAGTTAATAAGTTAAGCGGGATACGCAAAAATAAAAAAGTCCCTCCTGGAAAAGAGGGACGTATGTTCTACCACATGAAAAACCTGTTTACTTACAGGCTGTTCGTTTATTTAAGTTACTGACCGCCCTGTCCTACCCTGTTTTGCTCATCCTGCGAAGCATTGTTGCGGCGGCGGGGGCTGTTTTGCTGACCATTCTTGCCAAAGCGATAAGTGAAAGTGGTCGTTACCTGTCGGTTATCCCATTTGTTTTGCACTCTCGAGTCCACAATGTCGTATTCTGTTTTGCCTTTGTAGCGCTGTATCCAGAAAGGGTCACGCAGGTTTAGCCGCAGAGTACCTTTTCCTTTCAATACCTGTTTTTGTGCGCCAAAGTTTACCACATACATCGGCTCGTCTATGTTTAACTGGTTTACTCCCCTGGCCCTGTAAAAACCTGACATCTCCACGGTGAATCCCGGCTTGATGGTGAAGGTTTGCGTTACATTGATCATGAATGAGGTATAGGCCAGGTCCAATGGTTTGTTCTCATACACTCCTTCATAGTGATTGTTGAACACATTAAGGAAGATGTTCGAGTTCCACCACTTAGTAACAGTGATTGGTGCCGTGATGGCAATACCGATATTGGTAAATTTCGCCACATTATCAGAGGTGAGAAACAGCAGGTCCCCATCGGGCTTTACCAGCTGAGAGATCACATTATTGGTGATATTATAATTAAGAGTGGTGATAAATTTCCCTTTGAAAGCATGACTCAGCTCCATATTATGAGTGAACTGTGGCAACAAGAAAGGATTGCCTTTTCTGTAGGACAAAGAATCAAGAAAATAAATAAAGGGGTTCAGGTCCTGGTAGTTGGGCCTGTTGATCCGGCGGCTGTAAGAAACCGTAAGTTGGTTCTGTTTATCGACAGCATAGCTGATGAAGGCACTGGGGAACAAATTTGTGAAATTCCTTTTAAACGATGAGTCATTATTTACCTGGTAGCCTTTGGCGATGGTATTCTCCAGCCGCAGTCCACCCTGTAGTGACCATTTTCCAAATTGCTTGTTCGCATTCAGATAAACGGCATTAATATTCTCATCATAGATAAAATGGTTTGACCTGGCATCATCCAACCATTTGGCGCCATCCCATCTTGTATAGCTTACCAGGTTATCATTTTTTACAAAGCTGGTCTTTATCCCGGCTTCCACCTTTCCCCCTTTCTTCAGGGGGTGTACATAATCTGATTTGGCTGAATAGATACTGATCTTTGCAGGCAGGTGCCCTTTCAATACCAGTTCATCGCCCATTGTTTGCCAGGCACCATCGTAAAAATCTGTGGTGAGGGTCATCCTGGAGGTATTATCATACGCAATGAAATCAAAATCGGCAGTCAACTCACGACCAGTGGAATCAAACTGGTGACGGTAATTAAAATTACTGGTCAGGTTCCTAAACTTAATGCGGTTATCAGTTTGAGACACCATGGTGGACAGCGGCTGATAGTTGGCATCTGAAGTAGTGGTGATCGTCCGGGGAGTTGGATGACCGGAGAAAGCAAAACCACTTACCACCACACCAAATGTATTTTTCTTATCAGCAAAAAGATCGAGGCCCAGCTTTAGGGTGTGGTTATTATTACCAAATTTGAATTGCGTTTCCACATCCCGGTAGCCTAATACTGTTTTATTCTCGTCAATGATCCGGCGGGTGATCTCTAACTGGCTTCTGCCCCGGAATATATTGGGGTTATAATTCCCAAAGAAATTGATCTTGTTCTTCCGGTAATTAAAACTGATACTGTTTTGTGATTTGGGTATTACATAAAAAGTATTGTTTGCTTCAAAGAAACTGGTGGTAATACCTGCCATAATGGAGCCGTTGAAACCGGCTAATCTGCCTTTCTTTGTTTTTATATTAATTACACCTGAATTACCAGCGGCATCATACTTAGAAGAAGGATTTGTCATGATCTCAATCTGATCTATAGCTGAAGCAGGCATATTCTTCAGCAGGTTGGCCAGGTCCGTGGGTGAAAGAAAAGTTTGTTTGCCATCCATCATC
>CALSAT010000411.1:0-3828 GCA_943372905.1 Bacteroides fragilis
CCTGGTACCAAGTGTATTTTATACAGACCTTTCAGACGGTCTTAAACTATTTGTCGACTGTCTGCAATTTACTATTGAACACAAAGATCTGAGTACTTCACAACCATATTGTGTACTAAAAAAGGACGGTATAAGCATTATGCTTTTTCAAGATGAACAATTAGCGAAAGAGCATAATCCAGAATTAAGACTTGTGACAAGCAATATTGAAGAAGTATATGCAAAGGTATCTTCATCTCATCCTCATCTGCTTCACCCAAATCTTAACCAAGTTACACTTAGGCCCTGGGGTGCGAAAGAATTTGCGATTGCGGACAATCAACTCGGTATTCGGGTTCAACAATGGTGACAACTATAGTGAGCTTAAAAACAACGAACCGCAAACATAAACTGTGTAAAACTATGTAAAAGGACAAATTTTATGATTTTGTGGATACCTTATAGACAAAAATGGGATGTAAAGTTTTCTACATTTATTTGAGTTGGAAAACAAAAATATATACCTAAGAAAAAATAAAACTGTACAGCCAACGGGGAGTTTGCTGCTTTGCCGGCAAACGAAACATTCTCAACTTCATATCACTATCAGCGATATTTAGCCGATGGAATACTATCCACTTTTTTCAGGACGGGTCATTTTCAATTGGGCAGCGGTTCCGGGCTGAACATTATAAAATTCCAGCACAGTACGTTGCTTGCCATATCTCTGGGGCAAAGCAACGAAAAGGGGAAGAAAAAAGTAAAATACCTCATAAGGATTTTTGCGATTAAGACTAAGCGGATTTATAAGGTAAGAATATTTATTAAGGGTAGCAACCTCCATTTATTTTTCTGCGTTTTTGAACAAAATGAATAGTATGAAAAAAATATCAGCCTCATTATTTTTTCTCTTTTTTATTTTACTATTTAGCCAATGTAAGAAAAATGTGGAAACTGACAACACACCTTTAACTGTCAAAGATGCCGACGGAAATGTTTATAATACCATTAAAATTGGCAATCAAATTTGGATGAAGGAAAACTTAAAAACAACCAAATTAAATGATGGTACGCCAATAACTGAATACAGATCTTTTAATCCAAATCAATCAACATTCCCCTGGTTCAGCACGACGAACCCGCAAATGCTCTTTCAATGGGCCACTACATTTGATCTGAATAATTTACATCCTAACGATTTGCCTTTTGATTATCACGGTGCTCACTACAACAATTTGGCTATTCAATCTGGTAAATTAGCAATACCCGGATGGCGCATACCTGCTCAACAGGATTTTATGGTGCTTAAAAACTTTTTGGCAGGCCAGGGACATGCAGCAAATGAAGCCACCGTATTAAAAAGTAAAATAGGATGGGTTGCATCTATGGGTAATGGAACTGATTTCTATGGCTTTGATGTGAGACCTGCGGGGAATACTATAATTAATGGTGGACCAGATTTTGAATCAGCAATTGCCCGATTGGCTACTTCAGACATGAATGCAACCAATACTACAAGGAAAGCCGCTTCGTTTAGTAAAAACGGAGAAATGGAATTCGAAGACCTGGACGTGAGGTTTGGTTTAAGCATCAGATTAATTAAAGAATGATATTCTTCGAAAAATTAAAAAAAATACTAAAGACTACTTATTACAATTGATAAAGTACTAATAACACCACCGGGGTTGTTTTACATTTGACCTGGTTTTAGACCGGCTGCTGCTCAATAATAAATTTATAACCTCTGCCATGTACGTTAATGAATTTTAAGGCGTTATCATCGCTTAGTTTCTTACGTAATTTAGACACCAGTACATCAACATTTCTGCTGATCACCACGATACCTTCATCTTCCCAGATCTCTTTCATCAGTTTTTCCCTTTCCACGACCTGGTTTATATTTTGGGCAAATATTTCTAATGCTTTTGTTTCTTTTTCCGAAAGCGTAATAGTTTTATGCCCACTTTTAAGCACATTATCAGCTGTATAAAATTGAAAGGTACCTAATTGTATATGATCAGTAGTATCGAATACTGGTGCTGCCGCTTCTTTTTTCCGAAACTTATCTTTCATATAAAAGCCAGCAAAGCCCAAAGGAATGATCAACAGCAACAACCAAAGGAAATTAAAGGTATTTCCCTTCAAAAGATCAATTTCAATAATATAGCAACCATCCTCCAGCGTACGACCCCTGCAAGGTGTCAGATCGCCTGTTTGGCCATTTATTTCAAAGGCAAAGACAGTTTCTTTTGGATCACAATTCTTCAGACTCACTATATAATCTGTTGCCAGGTTGGTCTTTTGAAATTCCCGTTCCACTAAATTGATGAGGGTATCTGAAATAAAACTAAAGTTATTTTGAAAGGATATCTGGTAAGTAGTTGAATTTAATTTCTTGACCGGCAGTACCCTGGAGGAAGAATCTTTTGCGGCGAGCAACAACTGGTGTCCTACATTCCGTAATACCACTTCTACATGCTTCTCCGGGATCTCAGTCTTTTTATTGATAAATGCTACGGCAGAAATCAAAATAACAATTATTATCATTGAAGATCCGAACAGAATAAATGGCTTCATGGGTGCAAAATTATCTATTTAACCCCGTTTTTTGATGGTTTTACAAGCTTTTACGCACCTTTTACAACTCTTTACATTTAAAAAGCTTTACGGTAGTGGGCGCCCGATATCTTTACTTTATTCTTTCACCAAATAAAGTATAGCCATGAAAATCTTTAACCTTGCTTTTTGGTGGTACATCCCGATTATTTCTGGGGTTCCTTTTTTTAATTACTTTCCTGTATGCAGGCGTCAGGATTTCCCCGGGCATCTCAACTACTGTAATGTCTGCAAAATCAAAAATGAGATACCTTAAAAGTATCTGATGTATCAGGAGATTTATCTATGTTAAATAAAAACAACAAAAACATGAAAAAAGTCATTTATGCGCTGATCTTACCGCTGGTTGTGGCAGGCGGACTGGTATTTGCTAACCGTGAACTCAAAAATGAAACTTCGAAAAAATCAGCCCCTAAGCCACTCTCTGCTGCTGAAAAGGAATCCGAATTGAAAAAATGGGAGGCTACCCCTGAAGGTATAAAGTACAAAGAATGGGAAGCGTCTCCCGCAGGTCAAAAAGTGTATGCTGCTGAAGCTAAAATAAGGAAGAACATTACAGATTCGACCAATATGGAGGGAGTTGTAACCTCTCTTTCACTTCCGCCGGGCTCAAGATTAGGTTTCGGAGTGATGGTCAGGATTAATGGTGACGATTATATTCTCAACTTTACGCCGGAAAAGTCTCAACTTGAGCAATTACATAGTCTGAAAGTTAATGACAAAATAATTATAAGAAGCCGTAATGTATCGCATGCGCCCAAGTATGCATATCCAATAGTATCGGGCGACTATATAGAACGAGATAGCAAAATAATTTATAAACGTATCCCTCGCAAAGACGGTTGCTGAATAAATAAATTATGAAATACGTATACGGTTTTACTTTTCTGACACTATTACTTTTTGGGACTGCCTGCAAAGGACCAGTTAAAAAAGATCTGCCAAAAGAAAAGGAACACCCAAAACTTATAAAAACCATAGGCGACCCCGGGTATGGCCATGTACGATGTGGCCTGCAGGACAAAGATGGTAATCTTTGGTTCGGAACCACCGAAAATGGGCTTTATAAATATGATGGAAAATCATTTCGCCAATTTTTGGTAGCCGATGGATTAACGAGTAATTCTATCAACGACATCCTGGAAGACAAAGATGGTAAAATCTGGATAGGTACTGAAGTTGGAGTTTGTCTTTACGACCCTTCGACTTCGCTCAGGACAGGGGATAAAGCAT
>CALSAT010000412.1:0-3827 GCA_943372905.1 Bacteroides fragilis
TTTTCCATCCGGTCACTTACGGCTGCCATGCTGTCAAACTGACCGGCCTGGGCAAATTTTTCCACTTTGTTTTCTGTTGCGGTGATCTCCGGCTCCAGGCTCCTCTCCTTTGCCACTATCTGCTCGCTGAAATTAAATGCTGACTTTGATTTACATGCCACTAACCCTGTAAAGAGGATAGCAACAAGGAGTAATTTCTTTACCATAATTAATTGCTTTAATGTTGAATTTGGTTTCACCAAAAATAAACTTAATTATCGTTTGTCCTTAATCAGCAGGCTGATTTCTTAAAATATAAATGTACTTCCGGTAGTTTTACCATCATTGCCCCACCAGGAAAACGGCATTGCAAAGCAGCAACTTCCCATTCTCCCAAAAGCTGCGAAACAACACATTATCCGTCAGGTATGTTACAGAGCCTCCGCCTATTTGCTGTACCCCAAATACCAGCCCGTCCTTCAACCTGTCCTTTAATCGCTCACCCACATAGCCTGCCACCTGGTTCTCTTTTTTAATAGTACCCACATTCCAGCCATCTTCCTTTATGAATTCATACACGTTACCATCCATTTTCAGGGTATAATAATAAGCGGGATAACCATAAGCCAGCGGATGTGTGTTATCCAGTTCCACCTTAAAAATAGAGCCCGGTGTAATGTTGCGCAGATAGTCTCTGTCACGTTCTTCAAATTTTCGCAATGCTTCGTAACCGGCCTTGTCATCTTTTTTATCTGAATCCTCTGCCTTTTTAATTTTAATACCCAAGTCGGCCCTTGACAATGCTCCCACTGCACTTTCCAGTGCTACCACCCTGCCCCCTTTGCTGACCCAATTTTTAAACGCTTCTGCCTGTGCTTTATCACCTAAAAACTGATAATTGCCGTCCGGCATGATCAGTACATCTATTTCATTCCAGTCGGCAAATGCTGCATCACCCACATTGATCAAACTAAGCGGGTAGTGAAGTTGCTGATCGAAGAAATGCCATATTTCACCGGCCGCATTCGAGTTAATACCATCACCCGTCAGCAATGCCACTTTCGGCGCCCTGAATGGATGTACCTTATCGCTTCCAAAATCAAATCCTTTATCTACAAAACCGGTGGACACGGGATACAGCTTTATATTCATTGCATTGGCTGCGTCTCTTACCTCTGCCCAAAGTGTATTTCCAAATGCGTTATTAGCTGTTCTTAAAACAATGACAGCCCCCCGCTCAAATTTATGTCCATTTACTTCAAATGGCTGTTCTGCATAACGCAGTAAAATGCCTTTCTTCAATAACTGGCAAACCAGGTTTACTGTTTTTATTCCATTCCAGGGTATTATATACCCATAGCTGGTCTCTTCGTTTATCACTTTGTTCTTTTGTACAGAACCACTGCTGCTGATTTTTTCCCGGCTGGCGTAAGCCTCCAGTCCATATACATAAGGCAATGCCCAGGCAGTGATATCATAGGTGGCCGAATCAACCAATCTCCCTTTCGGTTCAAACAATACTTTCACCATAGCCGATCTTGGCTGAAGGGTACTGATGACAATATCGTTATTCATTGTAAAAGATTCATCTTTCCCCGAGTTATAACTGTATCCTTTTCCGCCACCGCTGCCGCTGGCATACTGAATACCATTCTTATCCAGCAGGTCGAGCAGCAGTTCGATCCTCTCTTTGTCTTTGGGACCATTTTTCACCACATAGCTTTTATACTCACCCACTCCTGTGGTCACCGCTTCATTAAAGTACTTACGAAACTCTTTTACCAGCCTTCCTGCATTTAAAGAAGATATTTCGATAGTACTTAGCGAGGTGGTAAAATGATGGGTGGCCCTGTCCAGTAATGTCAGTGTATCACCTTCGTCATTAATGATAGCTGCGCCGCCGGCCGGCCCGCCTCCCTGTTCATAGGTCATACCAATAGCGCCATTAAAAGTAGGATAGGTATCACCATAAGAAGGATAGTAGAGATCAAATACTTCTTTGGTAAAATAAAGCCAGCCATTGGCATCAAAATATTTTGCATGATTCTTACCGATCATTACCTGGAAATCCCGCTGCCAGGAAGAGATCACCTCATGGTAAGGCTGTGCAGCCGGGGCGAAATAATAAGGTTCATTGGCACCCTGTTCGTGATAGTCAACATGAATATGCGGCATCCATTCGTTATACACTTTCATCCGCTGACTGCTTTCCACCTGCGTTTGCCAGGCCCAGTCACGGTTCAGGTCAAAATTATAATGATTGGTCCTTCCACCCGGCCATGGCTCCCGGTGTTCGCGGGAGATACGCTGCGGGTTCACGTTTTTACCCACCACAGAGGTGAACCAGTTTACATAGCGGTCCCTGCCATCCGGATTCATACAAGGGTCGATGATCACCACCGTATTTCTCAGCCAGCCTTTGGTTTTAGTTTCAGCAGGGTTTACCAGTGCATATAAAGTAAGCATGGCCGCTTCTGATGAAGATGTTTCATTGCCATGCACATTATAACTGAGCCAAACCAATACCTGTGCATTATCTTCCCGGGGCGCCATCTTATCCCTGGAAAGATTGGCCAGGCGCAGATTGTTCAATCTTATCTGTTCGAGATCCCTGATATTATCCGCATCGGATATAAATGCCAGCAGTAAAGGACGCCCTTCGTTGGTCTCCCCATACTTTTCTATTTTCATCATGGCCGGCACACTGGCAGCTACATGATGGAAATAGCTGACGATCTTCCAGTGTGGTGTGTACCGGCTACCGATCTTATACCCTAAGAACTCTTCCGGTGATTTCAATTGCTTATCTGCAGTTGCCTGAGAAAAAACAGCAGTTTCCACAAATAGCAATACGACAAAGAATAACAAACCCTTTTGAAACATACAGCATTATTTAATGCAGCAAGTTAAGAAACAGCCGTGGGTTTTCAGGTGTTTTCTCAGCCCGGCTCAATCATTTACAATTCTGAAATTGCTCCTATTTCTGTAGTTTTATTTTAAATACACCGCATGAGAAGATTCACACCTGTAATTACGTTGCTGTTGTTTATTTGTGCCTGTCATTCCACACAAAAAAATACAGGCAGCCCCGGTGCTGTTAATCCTTATCAATACAATATCTCCAAAAAAATAGTGGCTGATAATGGCGCCGTTGTATCAGCACATCCGCTGGCCAGCAAAGTGGGAGTGGAAATAATGAAAAAGGGAGGGAATGCAGTGGATGCAGCGATTGCCACCCAGTTGGCATTGGCTGTTGTATATCCTAATGCCGGCAACCTGGGTGGTGGCGGCTTCCTGGTAGGCCGCTTCAGCAATGGTGAATTGATTGCTGTTGACTTCAGGGAGAAAGCTCCGGGAGCTGCTCACCGTGACATGTATTTAGAAGCGGATGGTACACCCCGAACAGACAAAAGCCAGGACGGCCATCTGTCCAGCGGAGTACCAGGTACGGTGTCAGGTATTTTTTCTTATATAAAATATGGAAAGCTGCCGTTTGAGAAACTCATACAACCTGCCATTGACCTGGCACAAAAAGGATTTACGATCAGTGAAAGAGAAGCCCGGTCCCTGAACGGCTTACAACAAGAACTGAAACAGCTGAATACGGTAATGCCGGTTTTTGTAAAAGATAAATGGGTAAAAGGCGATACCTTATTTCAAACTGATCTTGCCAACACACTGATACGCATCAGGGATAAAGGAGCTGCCGGTTTCTATGAAGGAGAAACTGCAAAACTGATCGTGGAAGAAATGAAAAGAGGCGGTGGTATCATCACATACGATGATCTTAAAAACTACCAGGCAAAAGTAAGGACGCCACATTCCTTTACTTACAAAGGATACAAGGT
>CALSAT010000413.1:0-3821 GCA_943372905.1 Bacteroides fragilis
TCCGTATCCGGCAATGGAATTACCTTTCATGATAAACGGCTTCTTCTTGCGATGGTGCCGGGCAATACCTTCGGCAATAATATGACTTAAAAAACCAGCCTGACCGATTCCATCATATTTAATAATGAAATCAGCCGATCCTTCATAACCATCTTTATAAAAAACAGAGCAGGTAAAATTTATCTCCAGGAAAAATATTTCATTCTTATCGTTCACCCGAAAATCAAGACGGGCATAACCAACACCATTAAAGCCTTTGAATATCTTTTCTGTGGCGCTGCGTAATTGTTTATCCAATACCTCATCTGTACAAGGAACATTACAGTCCGGATGCAACTCCGATGTTTTTAATGCATACGTTTTAAAGGCCCTTCCTTCGGGAAACAAGTACTCAACTGGACGAAAAACGGTACAGCTATGTATATCCACATCGGCAGCCACCAGCACCGTAAATTCCCTACCGGCGATGTATTCCTCCACCAGCAGCGGACCATACTCATCAAGGATGCTGATACATTTTTGCTGTAACTCTATTTTATTGTGTACCAGGGAGTGTTCATCCACACCAAGACTATCGCCAGCCTTGGCCGGTTTTACAAATAACGGGAACGACAAGTGCTTTACAGCCTCATCCACCTCCTTCAACTCATTGATGATAACGTAGCCTGGTGTTTTCACACCTTCGCAATAGGCCAGGTACTTCATCAGTTCCTTTGGCGGATCATATAATTTAGTGGTAGGACCGGAAAACGGCAGGTTGAGTATCTCCAGTGTATATATCACATCAATACTGGGTACTTCCCATTCCAGGTATCCTTCGCAGAGATTCACAAAAATATCATACCCCTTCTTGCTGAGTTCCTTCAGTTGTTTGTAAGTGGTAAGCTTATTCAGGAAGACCGTGTCTACTGCTGCATGGGGCAGCAATTCGGACAGGTCTCTTGGCGGATCATAATTTTTATAATCAACCCCGGTGGTGGAATAGTCCGGCTGCAGTACACAAACTTTCATTAATTGCTAAGGTAATGATCTGGTGTATATAAACATCATTGCCGGAACCCGGGCAATGATAATTTCTTACTTAATGGTGATCTTCTTTTTAATGGCTGCTTTTTTACCGGCCGGTTTCTTTATTGAAACGGTACGTACCACACTTCTCCGCAGCGCATCCTTGAGTATTTCAGCGATCACCTCGGTGAACGAGATACAGGAGGCCTTAAGAATTGCGCCGATGGAAGTATAATTCTCATCCTCGCTCAATCCGCATTGAGCGTTTGCTTCAAGCATATATAACTTGCCGGTGGAAGCATCCTGACGGATATCGATCCGTGTGTACCCCTTTCCTCCGCATGCTTTATAGGCATCTAGGCTCAATTGTTTTAACGCCGGGATAAGCGATGGGTCAACCTGTTTATACTCATAAAAGTTCTCATTCGATGGCATCGGGGTTTCGTCTTCATAGATCTCCCATAGCCTGTCGAATGAAAGAAACTTTTCGGCATCCGGCAATGATTCGTGAAAGACCCTTTCCACCGGTTCATACACAATGCAGTTCTCCGCATCGTCTGCTGAACCGGTTATAAAAGTGGTGAACTCGGGACCCGTAATGAATTGCTCTACAAACAATCCGTCTGCCAGCAGGTTCCATCCACGGTAGCCTTTTTTGATCTCCTCCACTCTTTCAGCCAACTCTTCTTCACTTTGTACTACATTCTTTACAGACACCCCCATACTACCGCCAGAAACGGCCGGTTTGATAATGATAGGGGTACCCACTCTTTTACAAATACCCTTCACAGAGCCCTTTTTATCAGTGATCACCCGCCAGTTGGCCGAAGAAACTCCGGCCTTATCAAAGGCTTTTTTCATCGGTATCTTAGAGGTGGTGATATTGTAAAAGTGTGCATCCGAGCCGGTATAGATCAATCCGTACTTTTCCAATTCATGGATCACTGAAACACCCGGCGTTCCATTCACCTCATCTCCATCGCATAAGTTTAATATCAGCGGTGTCTTCCCGTTTTTGCTTTGTGCAATAGATTGAATGATCTCTTTGTAATTATTTATTGTAACCGGTTGCCATTTCCATTCAGCTTTCAGCTCATCAAATACTTTCGTGTATTCGGCAATACTCTGGCTGAAGTCATAATAGTATTTAAGATTAGGATCTTCTGACTCCAGGTGCGGGGCCAGAACCCAAATAGTATAGGGTGTAAGGAGGCGGGAGGCGTCAGTAGTCTTCATCAGCTATCAGGCTACTTTTCTTGCCGCTCTCTTGGCAAGCTGTTGTTGAATAAAATCTGTGAACCGGTAATGCGCTGCAGCTTCTTTGGAAAGGAAGGCCGCACCTTTAATCTCTCCCAAACAATTATGGCTGCCGCAATAGCAGTTGAACGACTGCGTCATTTCCCATTCGGTGGAAGGATAAAAGAACGTCAGTTCCTCCTCCACGGCCAGTTCCTTTAATGCCACCAGTTCCATGGTGGTGGTGTCGAAAAAAACATTGGGGTCACAACTATGGTTGATATACTGAAGAAACTCTGGCTGCAGGGTGATATGCTTTGCCACACCCACCTGTACCGTAAGGTAAGTAGGCTCCGCAGAAATAGTTCCGGCGGAAAAAGATGCGATCACTTCTCCCGGCTGATAGGTCCGGAGGACAAATAATGCATTCTGTTCATTGGAGATCTTTTGCCGAACCTCAGCAATAACATGATTGCTTACTGTGCGGTAAGCAGGGGTAGTAAGTGTGTCCATAAATGTATTAGTAAGTATTCGAATAGAAAGATAGATATATTGTTTAAAGTAACAAATTCATAATGCTTAAATGTGAATAATTCAAAACTAATGTGAACTATGTATGACAAACAAGCGTTCTTGTATTCATTCGTTTAAACATAAATATTGATCGGCTTCAATACTACGTTTCTATTAGAACAGTCAATTCTGTGTACATTTGCCGTTTGCCAATCTGCCACTGGATTAGCATAGAGCATGAAAGCGAATAATGATGATGAGGTTTATTTACCTGTTATGTATTGTATTACCTGTATGGACGGAACTAATGGCCCAATGTACCTCGCCGTTGAACAGTTTTCCGTATTCTGAAGATTTTGAATTAACAGATGGCGGTTGGACAGATGGTGGAGCTGGTAGTGACTGGGCCTGGGGCACACCGGCAAAACCAGTGATAACGAATGCCGGCAGCGGAACGAAATGTTGGGTAATTGGCGGACTAACCGGCGGATCTTATACCAATGCAGAAGCATCCTGGTTACAAAGTCCCTGCTTTGATTTCTCCACACTCCTTTATCCATACATTAGCCTGAAGGTCTTTTGGGAAATGGAACACCAGTTTGATGGCGCCTCCTTCCAATACTCAACCGACAATGGAAATACCTGGACCACGATTGGTGCGGCTAATATTTCTGACTGCCTGACTAAGAACTGGTATAATTATGCTTCCATTACTTATCTCTCACCACTTACCACACAAAGACAGGGCTGGTCAGGAAACCAACAACCATCTTCCGGAAGTTGCCGGGGTGGCAATGGCAGCGGTGGCTGGGTAATTGCTTCGCAGGCGATGCCCGCCCTGGCAGGCCAGCCTTCCGTTATCTTTCGTTTCATCTTTGGTGCCGGCACTATCTGTAATAACTACGATGGTTTTGCAATAGATGACATCCGGATTGGTGAAGCCCCTCCCAACAATGCCGCTTTTACTTATACCTGTACAGGAAATAATACCGTCAACTTCACAAATATTTCTGCATTATGCCCTACCGGCTTTAGCTGGCACTTTGGCGACCCCGCATCTGGTA
>CALSAT010000414.1:0-3820 GCA_943372905.1 Bacteroides fragilis
AAGCGTAAGCATAATATGCCCCCAGGCTTGTCCAATGATGATCGGTATTAAAATAAATGTACTCAGCACGATGCCTTCTTAATTCATCTACAGGGTTTATTTTAATGATGTCATGATCCTGGGCAGCAAAAACAGCATTGATAGCATCGCTGGCAGGTTTAGCGAGGTCCTTGTATTTTTCTGTTACTTCAAATTCAAAACCGTTTGGGATAATAATATTGTAAATTTTGAGTCCGGGTATTTTCAAGCGGTTGTACATGTTGATCACTTCCGCATATTTTTTACCCATGCCCGGGCTGCCGCTAAACAGTTCAAAGCCCCTGTTTTTAAAAAGGAAAACGGCACCCTTTTTTGTGCCTACTTGTCCGTCATCCGGCAATAGTCTGTCGGGAACAGCAAGTGAATCTTTTTTGACCTTCTTGCCAGCGGAAGTATCTAAAAGGGATTCGTTGGGATTCTTAGCCGAATTGTTACAAGCGGAGAGGATAATGATAGCTGCTAAAACAACGTAAGGAAATTTCATACGATAGGTTTATTTGTAACCGGTAACAGTTTACTACGCTGCCCGGTAAATATGATGCTGAAAAGCGATTACTATTTTTTCAATCCTTTTATCTTTTCTATATGAAACGGCGTATGCGCTGCAAAAATATTGTTGATGAATAACAACTCATTGATGCCTTCTGCTTTTAGCATGGCCACAAAGTCGCCGGTGTAGTATCGCTGATCTACCACTATCACTTTTTCATAGTTATTCACTAACCAGGGAGCAAATGCATTGCCGTAGGATTCTTTTACAATGGCGATCTTTCTTCCGTTTTTCTTTTGCGTTTCCATTTTTACCAACGGCAGGTCACCCTGCAGGAAAACGGAATAGCTGTTAGGGCCGCTGGCACCTTCCCCATACATTTTGGATTTTGTCCATTGGCCAATTTTGGTACTGCCCACATAAAAGGTCAATGAATCACGGAACAAATAATAACGAACAGAGTCCGGGTTATTTTGCAGCCCGGCATCCCTGGTAAGACGATACAAGGAGCCAAGAAAAGAAGCTTTGGTTTTATATGGAATTGTATCCAAGGCTACCGGCGTTAATCCGGCTGTTTCGCAGAAAGCCCGGTAGGCATAATATGCGCCGAGACTGGTCCAGTGATGATCTGTATTGAAATAGATATACTCTTCGCGGTGTTTCCTTATTTCATCAATGGCCCATACTTTTTTAATATTCGCATCCAATGTGTTGTAAATATTTTCGATAGCCGGCCGGTTGGGCTTTTGCAGCTTGGCGTATTTTTCCGTTATTTCAAACTCCAGCGCCACGGGAATAATAAGATTGTACACCTGAATGCCCGGGCTGAGCAGCTTGTTGTATGAATTGATAACGTTAGCATAGGATTTACCCATTGCCTCACCGCCGCCAAACATTTCGAAGGCCCTGTTCTTAAATACAAACACTCTCTTCTTTACCTCGCCGGTGGCACCATCATCGGGCAGAGGCCCGTTGTGTACTTCTTTGATAGTGTCTTTTCCTTTTAAGTTAGCATCAGCATCATTGGCCGGATCATACATTTTGATCTCTGAACTCTGGAAACCCAGTTTATTCCGAAAGCCGCCGGAAAAACCGATCCATTTATCCCGCAAGGGGAAATTATCAGCATAATATGCTTCTATGTCTTTAAAAAACTTACCGCTCCAAAAAGTGCTGTCGGAGTATTCAGGAAAGGTTGCCAGTTTACGGTTTTCCATCACGGAGACCGTTTCTTTTTTCATTGCCAAAGACGCAATGCCGCCCAGCAACAAAATACCACAGAAAACGATTACGTTCACCAGGTGTATCTTATTGTTTGTTGTTTCACTCATGTCTTTATTTCAATATTTTGTTAACCGATCAAAACCGGAAATAGATGAACGGGTTATAACTTTTACCAACCAGTTGTGCTATGCATAAGAAAAGCAGGACAACATTAAAGCCAATCGTTGCCGTATCGTAAAAATTAATACGGCTGGTCTTTTTATCAATCCAGTCTTTTACTTTATGATATACCGGCATACAAAGCACAAGGGCCATTATCAACCAGAACAGATGGGTGGTGACGGTATTTACCAGTTCTGTATTACCATTGGGCCCGGCGCCAAAAGAGAACAGTTTTTTTACATACGCTATCAGTATCTCTGTATCTGTAAAATAGAAGATGACCCAACCCGGAATGATGATGACCAGTGCATATACATGCGAAAAAAAGGCCGGTATCTTTTCCAGGGCTTTTAATAAAAAGGCCCTTTCCAGCGCAATGAAGATGAAGAAATATAGTCCCCAGAAAATAAAATTCCAACTAGGGCCATGCCACAGGCCGGTGAGGAACCAAACCACCAGCAGGTTAAAATAGACCCTCTTTTTATTGCCGCCCAACGGGATATAGACATAGTCACGAAAGATACTGCCTAAAGAGATGTGCCATCTTCGCCAGAATTCACCGATGGATTTAGAGATATATGGGTAATTAAAGTTCTCCCGGAAATGGAAACCAAACATTCTGCCCAAGCCAATGGCCATATCAGAATAGCCGGAGAAGTCGAAGTAGATCTGTATGGCAAACATGATGAGTCCAAACCAGGCTTCCATACTGGATAGGGAGATAAGACCTGACATGGTCAGGGGGTCCTGGTTATCACCCATGTATTTTTTTACCAGTTCTGCTGCAATGTTGGCGATGATCACTTTTTTGAAGAGCCCGATACAAAAACGGGAAAGGCCCAGGCTGAAATCTTTCAGGTTCTCTTTGCGTCCGTATATCTCCGTCTCTACGTGTGCATAGCGGATAATAGGCCCGGCCACTAATGAAGAAAAAAGTGATACATACATTAAGAAATTGGGGAAAGAACGCTGCGCTTTAATATCACCCCGGTACACATCCACCACATAAGAAATAGTATGAAAGGTATAAAAGGAAATACCAAGCGGTAAGGCATAGCCAGGGGCAGTAAAGGAAGTGCCCAGGGCGGAGTTTACACTTTCAACAATGAATTTGTCGTATTTGAAGGTGGCCAGTAAGCCGAGATTAAAGACGACGGTAAACACTACGCCGATCTTTGCCCACTTAGTGCCCCGTTTTCGGTCGATGAATATTGAATTGCCCCAATCAAACAGCGATGATAAAATGAGCAGGGATATCCAGATCGGTTCGCCCCAGCCATAGAAAACCAGTGAGAAGATAATGAGTACCCAGTTTCTCCAGCTGGCATTTTTGGTACTGTAATAAAGGAAAAGGACCAGGGGTAAAAAAATAAAAATAAAGAAGAGGCTGGCAAAAACCATATGGTGTGGGTTGGGGAATGTTTAATGTCGCAAAATAGTGATTTGAAACAAGCTTTAATAGTGCATAGGAACAAAATATTTCGGGTAAATGCAATACCCTGCAAGTGGTATTGCGTTTTTTTTAACAGCCACCATCTCCGGTAATATGTTCTTTCGGTAGTTCGTACCTTCACGGCCAAACAACAGTATTCATGCAATTAACAGCGAAACTTATTCAATTGCTTCCCCTGCAAACAGGCACGGGTAAAAATGGCCAGTGGAAGAAGCAGGACATTATTGTGGAAACGGAAGGCCAATACCCCAAGAAGGTTTGTGTATCAATCTGGGGAGACAAGATCAATGAAAGCCTGCTGAAAGAAGGGGCCCAGCTCAATATTTCGTTTGATGTGGAAAGCCGGGAATATAATGGCCGCTGGTACACTGATGTAAAGGCCTGGAAAGTAGAGCCAGCAGGCGCCGCCACTACCGATAAGGCCCCGGATGACCAAGTTTATTTTGACGAAG
>CALSAT010000415.1:0-3814 GCA_943372905.1 Bacteroides fragilis
GTGAAAGCCCAGGAAGAACTGCGGGCCCTGAAAGGCATTACGGAAAAGAGAGATTATGCAAAGCCTTTGCATAATGAAGAACTGAGAGAGAAAGTAAATGCGTTTGCTAAGGAGAAAGTATATGCGGTGGCAAAAGGCGCTTTGGCCAAGCATGACCGTTCGAATAAGTTTGCTGCCATACAGGATGAACTGATGGAGTACCTGAGAAAGGAATACATCAAAGAGGAAGGAGACAGCCTGCCGGACGATGTGAAGAAATGGGCCAAAACTTATTATGCTGACCTGCAGTATTATGTGGTGCGGGATATGATCCTGAATGATAAAGTAAGGCTGGACGGCCGTAAGCTGGATGAGGTTCGCCCCCTGGATATGGAAGTAGATGTTTTGCCTTCTCCACATGGTGCCGCATTGTTTACAAGAGGTGAAACACAGTCTATTACAACGGTTACTTTGGGAACACCTTTAGATTCCACACTGATCGAAAGTGCAGCTGTTTCTGATTATTCTAAATTCTTTTTACACTATAATTTCCCTCCGTTCTCCACCGGTGAGGTGAAGATGATGCGTGGGGTGGGCCGTCGTGAAGTAGGGCATGGTAACCTGGCGATGCGTTCGCTGAAGCAGATGATGCCTGGTGGCGATTTCCCGTACACTGTTAGGGTGGTGAGTGATATTCTTGAGTCAAATGGTTCGTCTTCTATGGCTACCGTTTGTGCCGGTTCGCTGGCGCTGATGGATGCCGGTATTGCCATTCCGAAACACGTTTCGGGTGTGGCGATGGGCCTGATCAGCAAAGAAGGACAATTTGCGGTGCTGACTGATATTCTTGGTGATGAAGATCATCTGGGAGATATGGACTTTAAAGTAACGGGTACCCGTGATGGTATTTGCGGTGTGCAGATGGACATCAAAGTGGACGGACTGAGCATGGATGTAATGCGGCAGGCGCTGGCACAGGCCAAAGCGGGCCGTCTGCATATCCTGGATGCGATGTATGCTACCATTCCTGAAGCCAGGAATGATGTGAAGCCACATGCTCCGCGGATGGTGAAACTGTTCATTGACAAAGAATTCATTGGTGCAGTGATAGGGCCAGGTGGTAAAGTGATCCAGGAAATTCAAAGAGAAACTGGTACTACGATCAACCTGGAAGAGAAGAACAATATGGGTGAGATCAGCATCTTCAGCGCTAATAAAGATGGTGTAGAGAAAGCGGTTTCATGGATCAAGGGTATTGTAGCTGTTCCGCAGGTGGGTGATGTGTATGATGCTACGGTGAAATCCATCATGCCGTTCGGTGCTTTTGTGGAATTTTTACCCGGTAAGCAGGGACTGGTACATATCAGCGAGATCAGCCATAAACGACTAGAAACACTGGAAGGCATTGTGAAGGAAGGCGACCAGATGAAAGTGAAGCTGATCGGTACAGATCCAAAATCGGGCAAGTTCAAATTGTCCAGAAAGATACTTATTCCCAAGCCGGACGGACAAGGCCCAAGGCAGGAAGAGAGACAGAATTAACCCTCCAACCTCCGCTGGTTGGCGGAGACTTTGGACTCCAATAGTATTAATAGCCTCAACGTTTTGGGGCTATTTTTTTTGGCTAACTTGTATTTATTTATAATTAATCAAATCAATGCCTACCTACATTCAAATAGAATTTCATTCCATCTCAGCTGAGGAATCTGACCTGTTGCTTGCAGAACTTACCATGCTTGGCTTCGAAGGTTTTGAGGAGGGGCAGAAAAGCCTGAAAGCATTTATCCCGTTGGCTGACTTTGATGAAGCGGCATTAAAGGAACTGGTGGAAAAGAATCCTGCATCGTTTTCCCAAACCACTATTGAAGAGACCAACTGGAATGCGGTCTGGGAATCCAACTTTGAACCAGTGGTGGTGGAAGATATTGTTACCGGAACCCCATGGGTGGGCCTGCGGGCCGATTTTCACCCGCCTATTGCGGGAGTGGCCCATGAGATCATCATTACTCCCAAGATGAGTTTTGGCACCGGCCACCATGCCACTACTTATATGATGATACAACAAATGCAGGGAATTGATTTTACCAATAAAACCGTATTTGATTTTGGTACTGGCACCGGGGTGCTGGCCATCCTGGCGGAAAAAATGGGAGCTGGCCGGGTGGTAGCGGTGGATTATGATGACTGGAGCATTGATAATGCAAGGGAGAACGGGCAGAGAAATGATTGTACCCGTATAGAACTGGAAAAAGGCGATACTGCTGAAATAGGGGAGTCGTTTGATATCATCCTGGCTAATATAAATAAGAATGTGATCCTGGATAATATGGAGACACTTGCTTCGGGGCTGGCGGCCAATGGAAGTTTGGTGCTGAGCGGCCTGCTGGTGGAAGATGAGGCTGATATACAGGCAGCAGCGGGTAAATACCTGTTAAAAGCGGGTAAGAGGACGGAGAGAAACAAATGGATCAGCTTAAGGTTCAGTCATTAACGTATTATTTCCTCTTCATTAAATTAATGTTACCGGTTATCAAATTTGCCTATTTTTGTACTTCACTTCTTTACAAAAAGGAAGTTTGTATTAAGGTTCTATGAACGAACTACTTCTGATTGTTCTGGCTTATCTGATTGGCAGCATTCCCACTTCTGTTTGGGTCAGCAAGCATTTTTTTGATATAGACATACGGGATTATGGCAGTGGTAATGCAGGTGCCACGAACACCTACCGGGTACTGGGCCCCAAGTGGGGAACGATGGTGATGCTGACAGATATGCTGAAAGGAATTGCGGCTGTAAAGCTTGCTCTTTTATTACCTGAATATGCTGACAGTGATGTGAACCTTCAGAACCTGCAAACCGGCTTAGGGCTGGCAGCTGTTATTGGTCATATTTTCCCCATCTGGGCAGATTTCCGGGGTGGTAAGGGTGTGGCTACACTATTCGGATTAGTATTGGGTATCTCTCCCCTGACGGCCATTGGTTGTGTAGGCATCTTTGTACTGGTGCTGTATCTTACCCGTTTTGTTTCGTTAAGTTCTATCCTCGCAAGTATTGCTTTTCCGATCTTTATACTCGTTATTTTCAATGTTGATAATCCAGCTTACAGGATATTCGCTATTGCTGTAGCATTAATGGTGTTATTAACGCATCAAAAGAATATTGGCCGTTTATTAAAAGGCAGCGAAAGTAAAGTGCCCATCTTAAAAGGCCGTGACCGCCGCAAGCAACGGCGTCGTAGTGCTTCCTCTCTTCAGCAGGATTAAGAAAGTAAAAAATCTTACCTTGAGCTTCTAAATGGGTCCTATTTGTGCCAACTCCGCCCAACAAGTAATCGTCACTGTAAAAACTTTTTAACATGATACAGAAAATCACTTCTCTTTTTATCGTCTGTGCATTAATAATTGCTTGTTCAAAAAATCCGCTGACCGGCAAAAGTCAATTAACTCTGTTGCCGGAAACAGAGTTGCAGAATATGGCTGTACAGGAATACCAGTCTTTTTTATCAAAGAATAAAGTGGTGGCCACTTCTAACAACCGGGATGCTGAAATGGTGAGAAGGGTGGGGCAGCGCATTACGAAAGCGGTGGAAACATATTATGCGGAAAAGAACATGTCGGAAAAGCTCACTGGTTTCAAATGGGAATATAACCTGGTGGATGACAAAGCGGTGAATGCCTGGTGTATGCCTGGTGGAAAAATAGTGGTGTATACGGGTATATTGCCCATCACACAAAATGAAGCCGCTCTGGCAGCTGTAATGGGCCATGAAGTTTGTCATGCCCTGTTGCAACATGGCAACCAGCGGATGAGCCAGGGACTGCTGCAACAATTAGGT
>CALSAT010000416.1:0-3813 GCA_943372905.1 Bacteroides fragilis
ATATTCACCTCCGTTTTATACCCTGTTTGTATAGGGAAGACAAAAAAAATAACAACGCCTCAGGGTTAACTGAAGCGTTGCATTATTGTCCGGTAAAGATAGAAAACTATTTGATAATGAAGAACAGTAAATTAATTTTTTGGCAGAACCTATTGTCTTACAAATTCATACACTCTGTCACCGCCCAGTGAATATTGCTCTGCCCTGATCTCCCGCCAGTTATTCCTGAAATTAAAATCATCAAACTCCCAGTCAATAAACTTGTTCTGTGTAAAATTTCGCAGGTACAGCCGCAAATACTTCAGGTTACGATTCTCCCATTGGCCGGTACCGCCATTATAGTAATTGTTGTTGTACCTGTCAGACCGCCAGTAGCCATTCAGCGTGTCGGTACTGCTTACGTAAGAAGCATCGCCATTTTCAAACAAAGTGAACACACCCGATTCATAGCCGGTTTCAAAATGATCCCTTCCCAAAAAGACCCTCCGGTAAGCATCATCCAGGCGCCAGCTGCCGATCAGGCGGTCTTCAAAATTCTTTAAGCAGGATGAAATAAAAAGAGTGACGATGGCAAGAGGCAGGAGTAGATTTCTTTTCATGTGTATTTTTTTTGAGGTTAGTCACATGCAACTATCCCTAACAAAATATTTATTTTTTGTTGTACTGCGATAGAGGATGAAATGAAAACAACCTTCTTTAACAAAGATTTGGCCCGTAGCCTACAAGCCTAACTTGTCGAGGAGTACGGCTGCCATCTTGTAAAAGGCTTCATGACTATAGCCGGCAATATGCGGGGTAATGATCACTTGTGGCTGATCAAGTAACCAGTCAAGCTGTTGTTTTTGTTCAACGGAGTAAGAATCTAGTTTCTCATTCTCCAGTACATCAAGGCCTGCTGCGGCAATTCTGTTTTCCTGCAAGGCTTTACACAGTTGCGGAAGGCTTACCACTTTACCTCTTGAGGTATTGAGAAAATAGGGCCTGCCATGAAGGCTCTCAAAGAAAGCTTCATCTGCCATATGAAAAGTATCATCTGTCAATGGCACATGAAAACTGATAATATCTGCATACCGGCCGATATGCTCCAGGGTCGCTTCTTTTATATACTCATTCGCAAAGCCATACTTAAATTTATCATAGGCCAGCACCGTTACACCAAAAGGTTGCAACAGCTTGGCAAAGCTGCTGCCGGTATTACCAAATCCGATAATGCCCACTGTTTTACCAAACAATTCTGTTCCGCGGTTCTCATCTCTCCGCCAAAGGCCTTTCTTTACCTCGTTATTAGATGCAGTAATTTTATTGAGCAGGTTCAGCAGCAGTCCGAGTGTATGCTCTGCCACCGCATTGCGGTTGCCTTCGGGACTGCTCACACAGTTTATTCCCCTGCTTTCTGCATAAGCCACATCTATCATTTCCATACCGCTGCCCAGCCGGCCGATCCATTTCAGGTTGACGGCTTTATCCAGCAGGTCTTTATCTACTTTTATTCTTGTGGTAACGACCAACCCTTCCATCTCGCCAGCCATCCCAGCCAGCTCATCCGGTGTAATATCCGGTGCATAGACCACTTCAAATCCTTTTTCCTGAAGCCGGTTCATCAATATTTCATGGCTCTTTCCTGTAATTATTACTTTACTCATTTCATCCTGAAGGTTAATTCAGCAAATTGCTGAACGGTCAACTGTTCTGCTCTTTTATTAAACAACTCATCTTCCAGTATCGCTGCATCGAATAAACCTTTTACAGCGTTCCTGAGTGTTTTCCTGCGCTGGTTAAAGGCCGTCTTTACCACAAGGAAAAAATCCTTTTCCGAACGCATGGACAGTTTATCTTTTTGGGGCAATAACCTGATCACTCCGCTTTTGACCTTGGGCGGCGGCTGAAAACATTTTTCGTGTACATCAAATAAGTATTCCACCTTAAAAAAAGCCTGGACCAGTACACTTAATACACCGTACGTTTTATTCCCTTCTTTTGCCGCTATCCGCTGCGCCACTTCTTTTTGAAACATACCCACTATACATTCCACCTCCTCTCTCCATTCCAGCAGCTTAAATAATATCTGCGTCGAAATATTGTAAGGAAAATTTCCGACCACAGTAAAAGGGCCTTCAAAGGGTTTTTCAATATCCAAAAAACTCTGGTGAATGATCTTTCCGCTGATGGCAGGATAAGTTTGTGTCAGGTATTCCACTTTCTCTTCATCCAGCTCCACTGCTTTAAAAGAGATATGCTCGATTGGCAGGAGGTATTTCGTTAATGCACCACCTCCGGGTCCCACTTCCAATAATTGGGTAAAAGGATGAGCCTGTAATGAAGAAACGATCTTCCGGCAGATATTCTCATCTTTCAGGAAGTGCTGGCCCAGCGATTTCTTCAATGTGTACATACCTGCAAATGTAACCGTATTTCATCAGTAACATATTGCTGAGAAATTGCCGCAGCCTGTTAAGCAGGTGTCTTCTTCCTGTTGCTTATAGCAAAATTTTATTTATCCAACAGTATCTTCTCTGTAAATACTTTACTTCCAACCATCATCCGCACTTGGTAGATACCATCAGGTTTAGCCTTTAGCATATCCAATTCAATTGTGTTAGTTCCTTTCTGTACAACCACATTCATCGTACTCACAATCTTGCCAAGTTGGTCATATATACAAATAGTTGCTTTGCCGCTTACAGGCAAATTAATTTGCAGTTGTGCAGACGACTGTACCGGATTTGGTAATATTCTCATCCGCTGCCGGTCTGCTTCCAGCAAATCATGACGGATAATATTACTTCGGATTATTTTATTTCCTGTCTGGTTCACTGTAAGCCGGTAATATATATTATTAGTAACTATACCACCGAGGTCATCTGTAAAACCATACACTGCAATACCGCTTTTTGAAGCATCGGCAGGTAATTGATAGAGGGGGGTAAAATCAACCCCATTTGTGCTTCTTTTCAATTCAAAATCCTTCACCAGTTGATTTTCCAGCACCTTCCATTGTAATTGCACCATTCGCCCATTTAGCAAACTATTGAACGATAATAAATTCCGTGAAAGAACACTACAGCTTCCAAAGCTGGCAATTGTTATGGTATCTGTAGCATATAAGGAACAAGCCGCCTGAAGGTACTGCTGTACTATATATACTCCCGGAGTATCTACTGTAATGGACGGCCCTGTGGTTGGTCCCACGATACGACCGTTCAATGTAGACCACTGGTATATCGATGTTGGAATAGGATTTGACACATAGATAAAACTAACACTGCCTGTATCACATATTATGGGTGTTGTTGTTTCTATTTCTGCTCTTGGGGCAAGAAAAAAATCAAACGGTGCCACAAAATCTTTTAACTCAGAAGTGAAAGATGTCGAAGCCCTCGTCTTTACAATTATCCGTCTGAAAGGCATTACACAATCATCACCGCCAAAAATCCTGGCCTGGTCAAGACCAAGCTTTGAAAGATTAACAGAATACTCCATATACTGGCGGGCTGCATAATTAGTCACGATACTGTTATCGCCTAATACTAACTGAAAAGGACCTGTCCACGTATTACTTACACTTTGCAAGCCGGTATAAAAAGCGCCGGCAGTTTTAGGTCTGATACCTGCGTAACCGAATACTGCTCCTGAACCATCGCCGTCGAAACTGCCCGTCCAGTCAAAAGCGGCAGGCGTTATCAGTAAATCATTTGAATTAACCCAAATACGGGCCTCAATAGCAGTAAGAGAAGAACTGCTGTACTCTGCAGTTAAAATAATATCCCCCGGTGCTGTCATATTTCCGCTTGCATCAAACTGCCAGGAAGTATG
>CALSAT010000417.1:0-3809 GCA_943372905.1 Bacteroides fragilis
GGGTTGCGATTGCAATCATCCGCCACCCGCCGGTTTTCCCGGTGGAGGCATGAGTTCTGTTTGCGGATTGCAAACAGCAAATGTGCAGCTCACCAGTTCTTCGTCAGTCTGCTTTTCCGGTACAGCATCCTGCAGCACAGGACCGGTAAGTGAGTACAGCATCAGCTTCAGTACACCGGTGCGGGCATTCTGGATCGAATTTCCCGGAGGGTATATCTTATCACGTACCGTAAACGGTGTGCCTTCTACCTACAATCCCTGCACCCATCCGCAGGTAACAGATCAAGTAAATCTGCTGGCGAATTCAAACAACATCACTTCCGTTACTTTGCAGATCCGCTGGCCTTCCACTGGCCCGCACAAGATTGAAGTATACGGGTATATCCGAACGGATAACACACAATCCGGCTTACCAGATGCTATTGTAAGCTACGGATGTAATGAAACAACCTTTGCCTGGCTCACCGCTCCTGCCATGCCGGCCAGTATATTTTTGTCTTCACCCAAATGCTATCCGCGGGGCTGGTTGCTGGGC
This sequence comes from Bacteroides fragilis, assembly GCA_943372905.1. Classification (GTDB taxonomy): domain Bacteria; phylum Bacteroidota; class Bacteroidia; order Chitinophagales; family Chitinophagaceae; genus JJ008. The sequence goes on from CALSAT010000417.1 coordinate 536, forward strand.
AACCAATCATCACCTGGAGCCACCAGCTATACCTGGAGCGGGGCTGTATCCGGCACATTCTATACTGTTGTGGGTCCATTCATCAGCGACAGTTACTCCTCTGCTTTTGTATGTGTGATGGCCAGCAATGCCTGTGGGTCATCAGCACCCCGCTGCTCAACGATGACCATTCCCAGGGTTAGCTGGTGCGGAGGCTTCAGGAGTGCCGCGGGGCACGGTAAAGAGGAGGTGGCCGATAAAGCACCACCACCTGCGGCCGATGTTAATGTATATCCTAACCCGGCCACTGAGCAGGTTACTGTTTACCTGAAAGAGGAAGGTGTTTTCCAGGTGGAGATTGCCAGCTTATCAGGCCAGTTAATTCAGTCAGTTCAGGTAACCGGCCAGCGCCGTCAGGAAATTGATGTAAGCAAGTTTACCCCCGGTCTTTATCTGTTTACGATCCGGAAGAATGGACTGGTGAAAGACAGACGGAAAATAACCATACACTAAATGTCATCCCTATACTTCAAAAGCCGCCCGCATTCGCGGAGCGGCTTTTGCTTTTAGCAAAAGAAGGTGTAAGTTTGAACAGGCTATTTAAAATCAAAAATCTTAATTCAATAATCGGGACATGCCATTCAAACGGAACTTCACCTATTATATGGACAAGCGAAAATGGAAATATATTTTTCTGCTTGCCACCCTCGAATTATCACGATATTAGAACGGGTAACCCTTCGCCTGTTACCACTGCTTTTTAGCCGGATATTATTTCATCATCCCTTATAAAATTGTACGCATGAGTAACAAATTGATTCGTTATGGGTTCATTGGAGCCGGATTGATAAACATTGTAGCTGTGCTGGGGTTTTCCCGCTTTTTTTCCAGCAATGCTATTCCTGAAACAGACCCGGATGTAATGTCCCGTTTCGGATTACTGATGATCATTGTATGGGGACTGGTTTTTTTGGGCGCTTCAACTTGTTACCGGAACATTAAATGGATCATACCGGCATTTATTGTGGAGAAACTGGTTTATGTTATTGCCTGGGTACGCTGGATCTCCACACATAATATAAACGAAGTATACAATAAAGACCTGATGGCCGGGATTTTCTACTCCGTTTATGGCATCAATGACCTTTTGTTCTTTCTGTTTTTCGGCTATGTTTTTTATAAACTGCATTTCATGCAAAAAGAGTGATACTGGCAGGCAACCCGCTTACTGATATCTTATTTTTAAACCTATAATATTTTTATGCCACACTATTATACACTCGGCTCCATACCGCACAAACGCCACACGCAGTATAGAAAGCCCGATGGAGGCCTTTACAGCGAACAACTATTTTCCACCGAAGGGTTCAGCGATGATTATGCCCTACTGTATCATTGCCACCCGCCTACACAGATCATCAAAACAGAGCCACAGGTGGATGTAAGTCCGCAGGTGGCCGAGGAGAAAATGTTGCAGCACCGCAGCCTGGAAGGATTTAAAGTAAAACCCGCTAAAGATTACCTCCAAAGCCGGGTACCAGTACTGGTGAACAGCGATTGCCATATAGTACTGGCAGCGCCGCAGGAAAGTATGAAGGATTATTTTTATAAGAATACGGATGCTGATGAAATGATCTTCGTGCATGAAGGCAGTGGTACTGTGCATACGCAATATGGTCAATTACCTTTTAGTTACGGCGATTACATCGTGCTGCCACGGGGAACAATCTACCAGATCAGTTTTGCAACCAAGAACAACCGGCTCTTCATAGTTGAATCCTTTACACCGCTCCGTTTTCCGAAAAGGTATTTAAGCAAGTATGGCCAGCTGATGGAACATTCACCGTATTGTGAAAGAGATATCCGTCCTCCGCAGGATCTGAAGACGATTGATGAGAAAGGTGATTTTCTGATCAAGGCCAAAAAGAAAGGCATGTTATACGGTTTGCACTATGGCACTCACCCGTTTGATGTGATAGGTTGGGATGGCTGTTGCTACCCGTACATCTTTTCAATTCATGATTTTGAACCTATTACCGGCAGGGTACACATGCCCCCACCGATTCATCAAACATTTGAAACTAGCACTTTTGTGGTTTGTTCATTTGTACCCCGGCTTTATGACTATCATCCTGAAGCAATCCCTGCTCCTTATAATCACAGCAATATAGACAGTGATGAAGTATTGTATTATGTGGAAGGAGAATTTATGAGCCGTAAGCATGTTACAAAGGGAATGATCACCTTACACCCGGCGGGTATTCCACATGGGCCGCATCCCGGAGCAGTGGAAAAAAGTATTGGAGCAAAGGAAACCAAAGAATTGGCCGTGATGGTGGATACGTTCCGGCCTCTGATGCTGACAAAGCAAGCGCTGGAGATCGAAAATAACGATTATGTAATGAGTTGGGCAGAGTGAGATCTTCATCTGGCAGATAGTAATAACTTGTATACGACTGGACTTTAATTTCCGGCTATTAGTTTGTTTGGTTAACCCTTTTCTATTTTATACTAATTTCCAATACGGGGAGGGTAATAAACATAGATAGATTAATATTATACCGATTCCGGCCTGATTGAAGAGATATTATTATCATCAAAAAGGTAGTGGATTGCTATAGAGCTTTGCCAGTTTCCACAGCTTTATCATCATTATTAATATTTCGTTTATTTCTTTTTAGCTCCTCACTCAATTTGCCAAAGCGGTAGAACAAGCTTACAGAAACATTACGGAAGTAATTCTTATTGATGGTCTGCTGATAAAAATCGCTGCTTTTTACAATGGTTTCTAAGGTTCTGAACTTCTGAGAGGGGTTGCTGACGGTTATAGAAAAAGTAGTTTTTTGCTTAAACAATTGTTTTGAGGCTCCAACAGATGAATAAAAATATGAATTGGAGTTGCCCTGAAGGCTTCTTACCGGCCCGTAGAAGCCGCCGTTGAGGTTAAAGCGCCAGTTCTTTTTAGCTCTGTATGAAAGATAACTATAGGCAAATCCTTCTACCCCTTTATTTTCTGTGGATATGTTTTCAATATTGCCCTTTGTCCACACATAGCTTACTGTGCCATTAACAGTCAATGTGATGCTTTTGCTTAGTGGAAATGTCAGGTTCATATTCAAGCCAGTGTTATCATAGCTGCCTACGTTATAGTAAGTAATGCTGATTATGGAGTCAGCAACTGAGGAGGAGGCTACACTTTGTATAGTATTACGGGCAAAGGAATAGCTAAAACCGAAGTTGATAGTACTTTTTTTAAACCTGCTGTAATTCAGTATGATGTTATGTGCAAGCACGG
>CALSAT010000418.1:0-3790 GCA_943372905.1 Bacteroides fragilis
GGAAAATAAAGCAGCATTTAGTATCAGATTTCTAATACCCGGCTTCAGAAGAGCTGATGGTGCTGAGCGAAGAAGAGAAAAAACAAACAGGTGGATATGATGCTATTATTGTGTACCAGACAAAGCTGTCTTACCGAGCACAGTTGATAAATTTATTAAAAGAGAAAAGAATAGCCCCGTAGAGATTCAATGTGAAATAAAATTGTAGTAAGACAGATTGGAAGATTTAATTGAGTAGTCGCAAATGCTGAATAGCGAACAGAACCCTGAAGTGTGCGACGCAACAAAAGCTCAATAGAATTACAAAAGCCGGCAACATAAAACCAACCTTTAAACATCTCAAACCTTTTGAACTTTTAAACTAGCTATAATGGCAGACATATCTTCAAACTTCCTCGGCATTCACTCCCCCAACCCGTTCTGGTTGGCAAGTGCCCCTCCCACCGATAAAAAATACAATGTACTCCGGGCATTCGAAGCCGGCTGGGGCGGAGTAGTTTGGAAAACATTAGGCAGCCAGGTGAAAAATGTTTCATCAAGATATTCCGCCGTAGATTTTGGCGGGCAGCGGGTCATGGGCTTTAATAATATCGAACTCATCAGCGACCGGCCGCTCGACATCAACTTAAAAGAGATCGCTGAATGTGTAAAGTTATTCCCCGACCGGGCCATGATCGTTTCCCTTATGGCAGACAACGATAAAAAAAGCTGGCATGAACTCATCAAAAAAGTAGAGGACACGGGTGCTCATGGACTGGAGCTCAACTTCGGTTGCCCGCATGGTATGACAGAAAGAGGCATGGGTGCCGCCGTAGGACAAGACCCGGAGATCGCCTGCATGGTGGTGGAATGGGTAATGGAAACAGCTACCCTTCCGGTAATAACTAAACTAACTCCCAATGTTCATTCTGTAGTGCCCACCGGCCGCTCCGTGGTAAAGGCCGGCACCCATGCATTATCGCTCATCAATACCATACAATCCGTCACCGGCATCGACCTGGATACCCTGGTGCCCAATCCTTATGTGGCGGGCAAGAGTGTGTTTGGCGGTTATTGTGGCCCGGCCGTAAAACCCATTGCCTTAAAAATGCTCACCACCATTGCGCAGGATGAGTTGACAAAGAAAGTTCCCATCTCTGGCATTGGCGGCATCAGTACCTGGAAAGATGCCGTGGAGTTTATGCTCCTTGGCGCCAGTAATGTGCAGGTGTGTACGGCTGCGATGAAGCATGGCTTCCGCATTATAGAAGACATGTGCGAAGGGCTCAACAACTGGATGGATGAAAAAGGATTTAAGACCCTCGAAGATTTTATCGGAAAATCAGTAGAAACCATCACCCATTGGGAAGACCTTGACATCAACTACCACCATATTGCCAAAATAAACCAGGATAAATGTATCCACTGCGGTCTTTGTTATATCGCCTGCGAGGACACATCGCATCAATCCATTAATCTGGAATATGGAAAGCCTTACAACAAATACACCATTAAAGAAGAAGAATGTGTCGGCTGTAATCTCTGCCAGCTCGTTTGCCCGGTTGATGATTGTATTACCATGGAAGAACACCGGGTGGCGCCTGAGTATGTGAATTGGATTGAATGGCAAAAGCGGGGACTACCGCTGAATGACCATTGAGAGAATGATGGGCTGTCAGGTGCCGTACAAATCCCAGCTACAGTCCTGCTATTCGGTGCAAGTCCGGCACAAAGCTAACGTACAATGCCTGACTGGGATTTCCGCTTCCATCCGGCAGCCTTTAAAAATTCTGTTTTTTTTCAGCATTTGTGAAGTATCTTTTGAATAAGGATATAATATCTTAGCAGATAAATAAATTACAATTATAAAATAATTATAAAATTTTAATGAAGGATTACTCTGTCATAAGGATTAGGGAGAAAGAATTTAATGGAGATTTGTTCACTCTTATTGTCAGTTTTCGTGATGAAGATGGCAGTGAAGAAGAAGAAGAAGTTACTTTTAAAAATCCTTATGATGCAAGAACGGATAACTTATTGAATTGGTATTTTGAACAATATATTAAACAGCCTTTTGATGATATTAAAGTCAAAGATTCAATTAAAGCCATTGAAGATTATGGCAAGAATCTTTTCAATCATCTATTTTCTAATGAAAGGGAATTTCGGTATCGAACAATACTACAAAAAAATGGTCCTCATAAAATAATTATAGAAATTGTAGGCGATTCACCAAGTTTTCAAGGTATTTATTGGGAAAGCCTATATGATTCAAAGCAGGCTCAACCTTTGGCAATTCTTGGAGTAATATTTCTTAGAAAGAATGTCAGAAGCTTAAATATAAAGGCAACAATAAAAAATTCCCCGACTATTAACTTACTAATTGTAACTGCTCGCCCAAATGAAGAAAGTGATGTAAATTACCGGACCATCCAAAGACCTTTAATTGATTTGATTGAAAAAACCGAAACCCCAATAAGACCTCACATTTTGCGTCCAGGAACTTTCGAGTCCCTAGTTAACCATTTAGATGAGAAAGTAGGTTATTATCATGTGATTCATTTTGATTTACACGGCAGATTACTTGAATACAACAGTTATTTACAATACCTAGAATTATTTAAGAATGCTACATTCTATAATATAAACAATAAATCAAGCTATGGGTTAAGAGAACTTACCGAAAAAGAGTTTAATAATGGCACAAAACCTTTTATCTTTTTTGAGAGTATAGAAAAAGGTATAACTGTCCCCGTAGATGCAGGTCAGTTAGCTGATTTACTAGAGCACAAGCAAATTCCAATTTGTATTATCAACGCATGTCAATCAGCTAAACAGGATAATTCCTCAAATGAAACCAGTTTAGGAAGGGCGTTGATTCAAAAAGGTATTCAACTTATCGTTGCAATGCGTTTTTCAGTATCAGTGAGTGGAGCTAAGATATTAATGGAAAAATTGTATCAGCAACTGTATCAAAGAAAACCAATTGAACAAGCTGTTGTAAGTGGCCGAAAAGAACTTTATAGACTAAAAAAGAGAAAAGCTGCTTATAAGTACGAAATAGAACTAGAAGACTGGCTACTACCTGTTGTATATCAGAATGCAAAACCCAAATTAAATCTTAGACCATTTACTGCAGAAGAGGAAAAAGATTTTTTTACTGAGCGTCAAATTCCTGTAGAAGCTCAGCAACATCTTCAGTATGGCTTCTTCGGAAGGGATCTTGATATTTTAAAAATTGAAAAGAACTTATTGCTCCGTTCAAATATCTTGTTGCTGCAAGGCATGGGTGGTTCTGGCAAAACAACTTTGCTTAAATACATATCAGCATGGTGGTTGCGCACGGGTTTTATTCAAAAAGTATTTTACTTTGGTTATGATGTAAAAGCCTATACATCTAATGAAATTATTTATAAAATTGCTCAGAGGATTTATTCAAATTCTGACTATGAAAATTTTACATCACTTTCTAGTGATTTACAGGAAAACCGAATTATTAACGCCCTTAAGAATAACAATTATGTACTGATTTTAGACAATACCGAGTCGATAACTGGAGAGAAATTGTCTATTCCGCACATACTTTCAGATAACGAAAAAATGTTTTTGAAAAAATTTCTCACCCAAATAAGGGGGGGAGTAAGCTCTGTAATAATTGGCTCTAGATCAGATGAAAAATGGTTGAAACAGGGAACTTTTGAAAATAACAGCTATTTGCTAAAAGGGCTTGATGAGGAATCAGCTACTGATTTCACTTACAGTATTTTACAAGATATTAATATCAATATAAAAACAGTTGTAAATGATGATA
>CALSAT010000419.1:0-3766 GCA_943372905.1 Bacteroides fragilis
TGAAAACGGCCTGGCCCTCCTGGTAGGCAAAATGTTCCTTCGCCATCACTGTTTCAATCGAAGCAGGTTTCTTTGAACCACCCGCTTTCATGTGCAGAAACTGGCAGCCGCTGCCGTCACTTTTTAGTATTGAATCCTGTATACCGGAACCGTCTTCCGAAGGTTCTAATAAAACGGCACCAGCGCCATCGCCAAAGATGATACAGGTGGCCCTGTCGCTGTAGTCCACAATAGCACTCATTTTATCTGCCCCGCATACCACTACTTTTTTATACCGGCCGCTTTCTATCAGTGCAGCACCCTGGGTAAGGGAATATAAAAATCCGGAGCAGGCGGCCGACACATCAAAACCCCAGGCATTTTTGGCGCCCAGCTTATCGCAGGCAATATTGGCAGTAGAAGGAAATACCATATCGGGGGTAACGGTGCCTACGATCAGGCAATCTATTTCTTCCGGGCTGATGCCTCTTTTTTCGCAGAGCTGTTTTACCGCAGGTACTACCATATCAGAGGTGGCCAGTCCTTCGCCCCGTAAAATACGGCGTTCGGAAATGCCGGTACGGCTCCGGATCCACTCATCGTTGGTATCCACCATTTTCTCAAGGTCAAAATTCGTAAGCCTGTCTTCCGGAACATAGCCTCCCACAGCGGTGATGGCGGCGGTGATCTTTGTATTACTCATGCGGCGTTGAAGTTATATAAAAGTGGTCAAAGGTACGGGGAATGGTTAATTTGTTTATTAGTTAACGGGGGCTGAAAGACCTGTGAAGCAGATTTTTAGCCCCGGTCACTTATTGAGGAGAACTGCCAGTCAACCAATAAACAAATAAACTGATTAACCAGTTAACCAAACTCCCTATTTTCGCAACCTATGATAGCTTACCTGAAAGGAGATTTTGTGCATAAGAGCCCTGCCGTGGTACAGGTAGAAGTAAATGGGGTGGGGTATGAGGTACAGATCAGTTTGCATACCTTTTCCAAAATTCAGCACCTTGAAAAAGGCCTGCTTCATACCAGCCTCCTCATCCGGGAAGATGCCCATATTCTCTACGGTTTTTTTGAATTGCCTGAAAAAGAGATGTTTCAGCACCTGATCAGCGTGTCCGGCATTGGTGCATCGACAGCCCGGGTAATGCTGTCATACATGAAACCCGACGAGCTCTCAAGGGCCATCATTCAGGGTGATAGCCGGACGCTGGAAGGGATAAAAGGAATCGGAAAAAAAACAGCCGAAAGACTGGTGCTCGAGCTGCGGGACAAGCTGGCTAAACAGCCTTTAGAATCAAATATTTCGGCTTTGAAAAACAATACTTTGCAACAGGATGCGTTAAATGCTTTGACCGCTCTGGGCATCAACCGGCAAGCAGCCGGACAAGCCATAGAAAAGACGCTGGCGGGAAATCCAAGCATTTCTGTTGAGGAACTGATTAAGATGGCACTTCGTACCCTCTAATCCACTATTTTCAGGAACTAATTGACAGAGAAAACATTGAACCTTAGAACTGCTCATATCCTTCGTACAATTGCTGCTATTGCCATTGTAGTTATCATTGCCTCTTTCACAGAAGCTGATAACGGATATTATAACCCCAATCCTACAGACAAATACAAATTTTTGCCCGATACGAACCGCTACCCGCTGCGGGACCGGTACGGCGATCCCTATTCAAGTCCCAACCGGAATACGTTCGACCTGAAGGATACTGCCTTCATCAAACGGACGATCGAATATGATCCCAAAACCAAGCAATATTATATCGTAGAAAGAATAGGCAGCCGGTACTACCGCACCCCCACCTCTTTTACCATGGAAGAGTTTTTGCGGCTCCAGGGTAAAAAAGACGAAGAAGACTATTTTAAGAAAAGGGCCTCCCTGCTGGCGAATATGAACCGCCGGATGTTCAAACCCAAATTCAAAATATCCAACGATTGGTTTAACCGTATCATGGGAGTGGGCCCGGATGGCAAAGTAAAAATCGACATCAAGCCAACCGGTTATGTGGATCTGCTGGCGGGCTACCAGGGCCAGAACATCAAGAATCCCACTTTACCTGAAAGGGCCAGGAGAAATGGCGGCTTTGATTTTAATATGAACTCCCAGTTGCAGGTGGATGCCAGCATCGGTGAGAAATTAAAACTGCCCATCAATTACAACACACTGGCGAATTTCAATTTTGAGAACCAGTTGAAACTGGATTTCCGCGGTAAAGACGATGATATCTTAAAACAGTTCCAGTTGGGTAATACCAGCTTCTCCTCCAAAGGAACACTGATACCCGGAGCACAATCCTTATTCGGTATAAAAACACAATTGCAGTTTGGTAAATTATATACCACTCTGGTAATGGCCAATATGCAATCCCAGCGGCAGACGCAAAGTTTGCAGGGTGGTACTGCGGCGCAAAGTTTCTCGCTGAAATCAGATGAGTACGATGAGAACCGCCACTTCCTCATGTCGCAGTATTTCCGGAAAAATTATAATAAGGCAATGAAATCGCTGCCGGTGGTAAACTCCAAAGTGCAGATACTGAAAATGGAGGTGTGGGTAACCAACCGCAATGGCGCCACCACCGATACCCGTGATGTAGTGGCCTTTATGGACCTGGGTGAAAGCAGCCCCTACCGTACCCCGTTGCTGACCGGCAGCGGCAGTGATATTCCCCGCAACGATGCGAATAACCTGTACTCCACCATCACCGGTAATCCCAATTTCAGGAATTCGTCATTAGTGCAAAGTGAACTGACCGCATTTGGTATGTTGCCCGTACAGGACTTTGAAAAAACATTTGCCCGAAAATTGCAGCCCACTGATTACTATTTCAATCAGCAGGTGGGCTTCTTATCACTCAATCAGCCGCTGCAACCCGACGAAGTACTGGGTGTGGCATTCCAGTTCACCTATAACGGAAGGCCTTACCAGGTAGGTGAGTTTTCGCAGGATGTGCCGCCCGATACCACCGGCACCTCGCAGCGGGTATTGTTCCTGAAATTATTAAAAGCCACATCACAGCGTACCAACCTGCCTATCTGGGACCTGATGATGAAGAACGTGTACTCTGTAGGATATGGACAATTGGAAAGACAGGATTTCCGGCTCGACCTGAAGTATGAAGAGCCAAGCCTCGGAGAAAAAATTTACTTACCACCGGCAGATGTGCTCAGTGCGTACGAAGGGTTTCCCTTGCTCCGGCTGACCAACCTCGACCGGCTGAACAATCAGAATGACCCGCAAACGGATGGAGTGTTTGACTTTGTGGAAGGGTACACCGTTATATCTTCTCAAAGCCGTATCATCTTCCCCGTGCTGGAACCATTTGGTCATGATCTTGATTATGTATTCGGCACCCAGGTGCTGCGGGATAAATACTTATACTATCCGCTTTATGATACCATCAAAGCCATAGCGCAGACCTATGCCAACCTGAACCGGTTTAAAATAACGGGCAGGTCAAAATCTTCCGGGCCTGCCAGTGGTGGAGGAACGAATGAATACCAGTTAGGATATAACATACCAAGAGGATCAGTAACCGTAACTGCCAACGGGCAGGTACTGCAGGAAAATGTGGACTACGAGATCAACTACGACCTGGGTACCCTGCGGGTAACCAACCAGTCCATAATCAATTCAGGCATACCGGTCAGTATCAACTATGAGAACAACCAGGCCTTTGGCTTTCAGCAAAAGAATTTCCTCGGATTAAGATTTGATTATATCGCCAGCAAAAATCTATCACTGGGAGGTACCATCGTACAGTTAGGGGAAAGA
>CALSAT010000420.1:0-3761 GCA_943372905.1 Bacteroides fragilis
GTTGTTAATTTATCTGCCACTTTAAAAGAACCGGCCCACCAGGTATTACCTTCTGCATCGGTCGCCTTCATACCTATGCCTTTTATTTCTTCGATCTTCTTCCACTTTATTTCTTCTTTCAATTTCCATTCAATGGTGATGGCTTTTGCAATCGGGTGATTGGAGTATTTCTCCAGCGAATAGACAGCTTTCTTAAACTCCTCATCCCCCATCCTGGATTCATAATTTGCGACTTGGAATTTACCAGTGGTCAATGTACCTGTTTTATCAAACACCACTTGTTTGATGTCTTTAAATGTTTCTAAACTGGTCGCATTTCTAAATAGTATACCGGTTTTAGCCGCACGGCCCATGCCCACAGCAATAGCGGCCGGGGTGGCAAGTCCCATTGCACAGGGGCAGGCGATAACGAGTACAGCAATACTGCGCATCAATGCAGGAGTGAAATCTTTCAGCACTATCCAGCTAATAATTAAAGTAAGCGCAGCAATGCCCAGCACAAGGGGAATAAACACAGCGCTGATCCGGTCGGCCAGTTGTTGTACAGGTGGCTTTTCGCCCTGTGCCTGTTTTACCATGTTGAGTATGCTGGACAGTACGGTGTCATTGCCAACGGCGGTTACCTGTGCCTTCACCGTACCATCAGTAATAAAGCTGCCGCCAATGAGTTTATCTTTTGCATATTTATGTATGGGCGAACTTTCCCCGGTGATAATAGCTTCGTTTACATGTGCATCACCCCAAAGTATCTTACAGTCAATAGGTACCTGTTCGCCGCTTTTGATAAGAATGAGGTCCCCTACTCTAAGCATTGTATTTTCAACCGGGAATATCTGTTCTTTATGTTCATCATCAAAAGCGATCATATTGGCCATCACTTTTTGTGATTTGGCCAGTTTGTTCAGTTCCCGCTGAGTGGAGGCAATAGAGGCGTCTTCCATATAATTGCCCAGGAAGACTAGGGTGATAATGGTGGCAGCTGTTTCATAAAACAGGTATTGCTCTGCCTGCCCGGTGAGGGAACCATATAAACTATAAATAAAAGCAGCCGTAGCCCCAATGGCGATGAGCACATTCATATTCGGCATACCATTACGCAGGCTTTTCCAGGCGCTTTTACCAAAAAAACTCATGCCGACGATATAGACAGGAATGGTAAGTGCCATTTGTACCCAATGGTTCATCAGCCAATGGATATGTACACCGGGAATCATGTGTAGCATCAGCAAGGCAGTAAAAGGAAGACAAAACCAGAACCGTTGTAAATGGGTGGAAAGAAAAGCTTTGTTTTTTGGTAGTTGAGTTTTAACCTCTTCTGTTCCGTCATTCACTATCGAGTAGCCAAGGTCGCTGATGCCGGCCGTTATTTTTTCTTTGGGAAAACTTTCGCCGGTATCAAAGATCACATCACCCGTCGCAAAGTTCACTTTTACATTCTTCATGCCCTGCTTTTCCAGGTATTTATGAATGTTTAATGCACAGGTGGTGCAATCCATCCCCTCTACTTTCCACTGTACCTTTTCCATACTGCAAAATTACCCAACTTTCCAGCCCGGGTTTACCGATTAGCGGAATACTATAACAACAGTGTTGCATAAAACGATATGATATACCCGGTAAATTATATTTACTTCCCTTTAGGGTATGTCGTATGCCTGCTGGTAATACAGGCAGCCGGCCCTGGAACTCACAAGACTCTCACGGGACCTCCACGAGACTTTCACGGGACCCTCACGAGACCTTTATGGCATCTTCAGGCGTTCCTTGCTGCCTCTATACCCGCTTCCGGGCCTTAGGACATCCCTTGCACATCCGAACCGGTAAGATGCCAGCATAATAGCAGGGTCAATAACGATTTGCTGCAACTGGTTATCCCAAAGAAACCATCATACTGTTGTTGGCGCCAGTCCGGCTAAATAACCTTCCATGTCATTCGTTTGCTAAGCAATAAAAGAAAAAGACGTGGGTGCACGGCAGCTTTAGGCACCCGGGGTTAAATTTGTCCTATGGAATGGATGTTTTCATTAGACAAGATCAACGAAGTGGCAAAAAACTTCCGTACTGCCACAGACGGAAAACGGGTCTTTGCTTTTCATGGACAGATGGGTGCCGGTAAGACGACTTTCATCCATGCCCTCTGTGATGTGATGGGGGTGAAGGATGTGGTGGGCAGCCCTACATTTTCCATTATCAACGAGTATGAGTATGATTGCTCCGGAACAAGGAAAGCATTGTTTCATATGGACCTGTACCGCATTAAAGATGAAGAAGAGGCTATGCGAACCGGTGTGGAAGATGCCTTATTCAGCGGTTGCGTGTGCCTGGTGGAGTGGCCGGAAAGGGCCCCGGGTATTTTTCCGGAAGATACCGTACATGTTTACATAGAGTTGGTGGATAGTCAAACCCGGCGTTTAAAAATCACTGATATTTAAGTACATTTGAAGAACTGGTTATTAGTTATTGGTTGCTTGTTATTTCATGAAGGGAATCCTCCTTTCAAGTTGCAAAAACCAGTGACCAATTACGCATAGCCAGCAGTAAGAAACCAGTAACCAGCAATGAGCCAGCAAAGACCCATAATAAGTACTTCATTCAGCTACGAAACATTAGAGGAAACGCTGGATATAAAACCCAAAGCGGAAGGGATGATGATCGGCATACCCAAGGAGATCGCCTTCCAGGAAAACCGGATCGCCCTTACACCTGATGCGGTTAGTGTACTCATAAGCAATGGCCACCAGGTGATGATAGAGCATAATGCCGGGGAAGCTTCTCATTTCAGGGATAAAGATTATAGCGAAGCCGGTGCAAAGATCGTGTACGACAGGGAAAGTGTTTTTAAAGCGCCAATACTGGTAAAGAGTGCGCCGGTGATCGATGAAGACCTTCCATTGCTGCAATTGAACCAGATCATCATCTCCCCGATTCATCTCTCGGTTATGAAAGCGGAGACACTGGAAAAAATGATGGAGAAACGGGTAACGGCTATTTCATTTGAAAATCTGAAAGACGACAGCGATTCCTATCCGATTGTTCGCAGTATGAGTGAGATTGCGGGAAGTGCGGTCATGCTGATAGCAGCACAATACCTTGGCTCGGCCAATCATGGAAAAGGAGTGCTCCTTGGAGGAGTGTCTGGTATAGCCCCTACAAAGGTCATTATAATCGGTGCGGGAATAGTGGGGGAGTATGCCGCAAGGGCAGCCCTGGCACTGGGTGCGTCAGTAAAAGTATTTGACAATAGTGTGTACCGCCTGAAACGGTTGCAAAACAATATCGGCCAGCGAATGTGGACCTCGGTAATAGAACCCCGCTTACTGGCCAAACAGTTAAAGACCTGCGAGGTGGCCGTTGGCGCTATCGGTTCTGAAACAGGAAGGACACCACTGGTGGTAACAGAAGAAATGGTAAGCAATATGCGGCCGGGCTCTGTTATAATTGATGTAAGTATCGACAGGGGCGGTTGTTTTGAAACCTCCGAGATCACCTCTCATGAGCATCCCATCTTTATGAAATACGGGGTCATTCATTATTGTGTGCCCAATATTCCTTCCGGTTTTTCAAGAACGGCCTCACAGGCCATCAGTAATGTGCTGATGCCACTGCTGCTGGAAGCCGGAGAGGAGGGTGGCTTTGAAAACCTGGTATGGCATAAACTGCACCTCCGCAATGGCATCTATCTTTTTAAAGGGGCATTGACTAATTTCTACCTCAGCCAGCGCTTTGATTTGAAATACACTGATCTGAATTTATTGATTGCA
>CALSAT010000421.1:0-3750 GCA_943372905.1 Bacteroides fragilis
CTCCTATACTAAATGCGAAAGTATTATGCCTGCTGCTACAGCTGCATTTAATGATTCTGCCTGGCCTTTGCGTGGAATGGTGATCTTTACATCTGCCATTTCTAATATTTCGGGGCTTATCCCTTTTGATTCATTACCGATGACGATAATGCCTTCCTTTACTTTGTCCATTGTTGTTACATTTCGGCCATCCAGTGCCGCAGCGTACAGACTAACCCCTTTTTGTTCTTTGATCCACGAAATGAGATCAGTGTAATAAATACTCACCCTGGCGATGCTTCCCATCGTAGCCTGCACCACTTTGGAATTATATTGATCAGCCGTTTCTTCATTGCAAACGATTTGTGTAATACCAAACCAATCTGCAATGCGGATGATGGTACCCAGGTTGCCGGGGTCCTGGATGGTATCTAACGCCAGTACCACCGTATCTTTTGCTATTGGCAAAACACTATTATCAAATTGCTTTACCAGTGCCAGCACTTTATTAGGTGTGGTAAGCTGAGAAATCTTCTCTAAATCTGCTTCAGTTATCGGGGTGCAGGCTGTATGCTGCAACAGATGCTGATGTGCTGTTATCCAATCTGGCAATGCAAATATTTCCCTAACAGATGCCGCAGTTGCTTCCAGCAGTTCCAGTACGAGTTTAGGGCCTTCGGCAATAAAGAGGCCTTCCTCCTGTCTGAATTTTTTCTGGCCTAAAGTTTGGATATATTTGACCTTTGATTTAACAAGCATACCTTTTCATTAAATTATGTTAGCGAACCAGCCTCTTTTTCATCGTATCTGCATGAAATTATCCGTAGCTGGTTGTCTTATGCTGCTCGTCTCCTCCTGCACTATTGTAAAGAAGTACCAGCCCGGCAAACCGTTTGTTTACGAGACAAATATCAATGTTATTGGCAACTTTACAAATGAAGAAAAAGAAACACTGGCTTCCCGGTTAAAAGGGCAATTGGATGACAGTATGCGGTCTCGGTCCGTCTCAAAAGTGTTTTGGAGTGTAATGAAAAGCCCGCCGGTGTATGACAGTACCAATGCGGACCGCTCCATCGTGTATATGAAGGCGTTGCTCGTTTCGCAGGGTTATTTTAAAGATACCATCACTTATACTGATACTGTAATACAAGATAAAAAAAAGGAGGACCAATACCGCACCACTATCACTTATAATGTGAGGCCGGGTAAAGTTGTCCGTATTGATTCCTTTGCCTATAACCTTCGTGACAGTAACCTTCAAAAATTAGCGGTAGCAAATCAGAAAGACGCTTTGGTAAAAGAAGGAGAACCTTTTGCAAAAGCCAATATTTCTGTGGAATTGAACCGCCTGGTAGAACTTTACCGCAACAGTGGCTACATGAAGTTTGGCCGGGAAGACCTATATGGCCTCTGGGATACCCTTGATATTTCCCTTCTCCGCCCCAGCCTCGATCCTTTTGAGCAACTGGAGATACTTCAAAAAATAAAGGACAGGCAGGAAAATCCAAAAGCCAACCTGGAGATACGGCTACGGCCGGTAACTGACAGCAGTAAATTCAGAAAATATTTTGTTGGAAAAGTAAAAATATATCCTGATTACAGACTTGACACTCTTAGTAAGAAAAGAACAGTAGAAGTAGTAAAAGATATTGAGGTGATCTCTCACCAAGACTCCTTAACAAGAAGATTGCCTGTTTTTAAAGCAAAAATATTTCCGCAAAACATTTACCTGCAGCATGGCGAGCTGTATGATCAACGTAATTACTTTCGTACCATCAACCGGTTTAATTCCATTGGCTCCTGGCGGCTGGTGAACATAGAACAAAATGCCCGTCCGGGTCAGGATACAGCCGATTTTGTGATCCGCCTTACTGCTGCAAGAAAATATTCCGTCACTGCTAATCTGGAAGGCAGCCGCAACCAAACGCCTTTTTCAGGTAACCTGTTTGGCATAGCCGTAAACTTTGGTTTGCAAAACAGGAATTTTGCACGAAGAGCCAACCTTGCCACCACTAACCTGCGTATAGGTGTGGAAACCGGCCGTGATACTGCCACCGATATCAAGTTTATTCAAACCAGGCAGATCAGCCTCAGTCATAATATTTATTTCCCAAGGGCCATTTTCTTCAATGGAATCAGAAAATTCTTCAACCGGTCCATCAAACCTGAAAACAGGAATAACGTACGTACTATTCTTTCTTTAAACGGGTCTATTACAGAAAGAAGGGAATTATATAATCTGAATTCGCTGAATGGCTCTTTTGGCTACGAAACAAAACTCCGCAAATGGCCAATTGCGGCTAGGTGGAATATTGAGTATTCTTCTCTTTCTGCCAAGCAAAAGCTTTTGGAAATTTTTGATAATAATCCTTCGCTAAAAAGAGTATTCAATGATGGCTTGATCACTTCGATTATTATCAATACCGGTACTACAGGCGGCAAAGGGAAAACGGTAAACAGCCTTAAGCTGAATGGAGAACTGTCTGGCTTCCCCGGGATCATCCGGAATGATTTTTTTGATACTAATCTCTACCGTTTTATCAAACTGGATGCAGAACTTATTCGAAAAATCTCTTTCAACAAGTCGGCCCTCGTACTGCGCCTTTTTGCCGGAGTGGGTTATGAATTTAACTCGACTGTAAACCCGAACAACCGGTATAACCTCCCGTTCTTCCGTCAGTATTTTGCAGGTGGCCCCAATAGCATGCGGGCATGGGGACTCAGAAAGCTGGGCCCTGGTTCGATAGTAGATAATTTTGGCACCACGGGTCAGCCGGACAGATATGGCGATATGCAACTGGAAGGAAACATTGAATTCAGGTTTCCACTGGCGAATGTTTCAGGAATAAAAATAAACGGAGCGCTGTTTACCGATATTGGAAACATCTGGTACATTAAACAAAATCCCGACAATCAGGTTGACAAGGATGGCATATTCAAATTTAATAACCTGGCAAGAGACCTTGCTATTGGCACCGGTATTGGCTTCCGCTTTGATTTCGATTTTTTTGTAGTACGCCTCGATGCTTCGCATAAAGTGAAAGACCCCAGCCCCCCTACTGACAAACAGTATTTACAAAACAAATGGTTTGGCTACATCAATAATACGGGTAACAAAGATTTCTTAAAAGGAAGCCGCTTCCAGTTAGGCATCAGCTATCCGTTCATCTTATAATAAAGGAGATCAAATACCTTCTGTTTTCTTTGCAAAATCCTCCATCGTCATGGCATCTTTAAGCATGAACTCTCCTATTCTTGTACGGCAAAGACTGCTGAGGTAAGCGCCACATCCTAACTCATTTCCGAAATCAAATGCGAGGCTCCTGATATAGGTACCGGTTGAACATACCACCCTGAAATGCACTACCGGCATTTCAACAGCCGTGATCTCAAACTCTTTGATGGTGACGGTTCGGGGTTGCAGTTTTACTTCTATCCCTTGCCTTGCCATTTCATATACCCTTTTGCCATCTACTTTTATAGCTGAATGTGCCGGTGGTATTTGTTGTATCTCTCCCGTAAATGGTATAGTAGCAGCTTTTACCTGATCTTGCGAAATGGCGGCTGTTGGTTTAAAATTCTCAGGCCCGCTTTCCAGATCATAGGTAGGTGTGGTGGCTCCCAGTGTAAACGTACCGGTATACTCTTTTTCCTGTGCCATGAATTCGTTGATACGCTTGGTAAACCGTCCGGTACAAACGATGAGTAAACCGGTAGCCAGTGGGTCTAGTGTACCTGCATGCCCAACTTTCCGTATCCTGATCAGCTTTC
>CALSAT010000422.1:0-3738 GCA_943372905.1 Bacteroides fragilis
TACTATTTTAACAAGCCGGCATCTGCATTAACCCGGCAGGAGGCAGCACAGATTGTGGCATGTTTTCCTAATCCTAAACGATACACCGTAAAACCGCTCTCTACTTTTGTAGCATCCAAATCAGGATGGATTATGACCCAGATGAACAATATTGAATCAGATGAAGATATACAGGATATAATCGGGTCAGGAGTTCTAAAAAAATAGTAGAAAACTATACCAGTATCTCGTTAACAGCCCTGATCGCTTTTGACAGCCTCTCCTCATGCCCGCCGCTAATATCCACCCAGGGCACGGGCTGATTAATCATAATATCTTTATAGATGGAATAGAGCTTTTTCCTGGTGTGCAGGTCGGGATATTCCCGCAGCTCATCAGCCACCCAGGGTAGATCAATATTACATAGAAGGTACAAATCGTACTGCCGGGTCAGTATTTCATCCAGGATGAAACGGTGGCATTTATTGAATACAAATTCGCACCACACCTTCATTACATACATATCTGTATCAATAAAAAGAGGCAGGTGGCCGCCAGCCTCAAGCATAGGCAATGAATTCGTTTCCAGTTGCGTAGTGTACTCATCTTCCAGGGCCAACTGACCCCTGGCAATTGTCAGCAGGTCATCAAATTCGTAGTTGGTACCATTGCTCAATAAATACTCACGGGCAAACTCCGGGCACCAGGTGGTTTCATAATGCTGCGCCAGTTGCTCACACAAAGTGCTTTTGCCGGTGCTCTCGGGGCCGATGATGACGATCTTTTTAAGCATTGGTGGTCTTTGTTTTTTTGATCCACTCCACTAATCCCAGTATTGCCAGGATAAGAAAAACAACATATTGTACACTGGTGAACACAGCGTCTTTATAAAAATACAAAGGAATAGAAACAATATTTGTAATGATCCACCATATCCAGTTCTCCACTTTTTTTCGGGTCATTTGCCACATACCTGTATAGGCCGCAGCGGAGGCAAAGGAATCAGCCATCGGCACCGAACTGTTGGTGTATTGTTTTAAAATGAAAAATAATACTGCCCAGGACAATATGAAGAAGCAGAGGCTTGTGATCCAGTCTTTTTTAGTGTTGTACGAAATAGCCAGCGGCTTGCCCTCTTTTTTCCTTGTCCATATATACCAGCCATAAATACTCATGATGGTATAATAGAAATTCAGGCTTCCTTCAGCATACAGGCTCCACCAGCTAAAACAGAACCAAGTGTACAGAACAGTATTGATGATACCGGTAGGATAAACGAGAACATTTTCTTTTCGTGAAAAAAGCACACTGACGACACCAAAAAATACGGCAAGATATTCCTGCCAGGAGGTATTTTTCATGCCGATTATAAATTGCTGAGCGAGGTCGTGCAAGGAAAATGTATTTTATCAAATGTAAATCAGTCAGGCCGGTCGTTGCGGTACTTTTTCCAGCTTCGCAAATACTTTATTCCTTTCGAGGTCTGAAAGCGGGTAGGAACCTGTTGCCATTGCCCGCCGCCTGATCTCCATACCAGGAAATGAAGGTGTGGAACGAAAGCATAGCCTGTTTTACCACTATAAGCGATCAATTGTCCTTTTTGTACCGTGTCGCCTGCATTGACCACGGCCCCATTATGCTGAATATGCCAGTACCCGGCCCTGGACCCATCGGGATGTTGTATGATAATATTATTGCCATGCGACCGGTATTTCTTATTCAGTCCGCCAAGGGTGCCATCTTCTTTTACCCGCACCACCACTCCTTCCCGGGCAGCTGTAATCCGGGTGCCTCTTTTCATATTGAAGTCAAGCGCCGCCCTTTCTTTATGTGTGAAGCGGCTGAAATAACCCTGTATCACCCGGAAGCTTTTGCCTGTATCAAAAGGGAGGGCATAAATATAGCTGGTATCATCTTTAATGATGCCATTTTGTAATTGCTTTACCTGTTTCCGCAACGGATTTTTACTGACAGCACAGGATGAAAACACAAACAGAATAAACAGGATAAAAAAGTAACTGCTATTTTTTCCTCTCATTTTTCTTCTCTTCTTTTATCATGGCTAAATAATCAACTCCTTCTTCCTTCATCAGCTCAAGCCCCAGGTTACGGACAGATTCAATAAGCACCACTACTTTTTTCCCTTTGGTAGTGAGAGAGTACTCTGTGTGTGGCGGAACTTTTGCAAAGGTTTTTTTATCCACAAGCCTATCTGCTTCCAGCTCCCGCAGCGTTTTGGTCAGCATTTTCTGGCTGATGTGCGGAATATCTTTTTCCAACTCGGAATAGCGAAAGGTTTTAGACTTTAAGCGCCATAATACAGGGGCCTTCCAGGTACCACCGATCTGCTGCAACATATAATCTACGGGGTTATAAAACCGGTTATTCTTAATAATTACATCAGGCATACTTAAAATTACAGATAACGAACCAAAAAGTTCGTTGCAGCCTTTTCTGTGCTGTACATGGATGGGAGCAACCACCGGATGATTTTTGTACAACAAAAATCAATTATGAAAAAAATACTTACCCCTTTTCTTTTTTGCCTGGCAACAGTGGGCCTGCAAGCACAACACAATGCTGGTAATAATGGTAAAATATTAATGATTGCCTCCAACCCTTCGCTAAGCAAGCAAACCGGCTGGCCTATTGGCGCCTGGTATGCCGAAGTAACACATCCCTACTGGGTTTTTTCCGAAGCGGGCTATACCGTTGATATTGCCAGCCCCGATGGCGGTGAAATAAAATTTGATGGCTTCAGCGATCCGGAAGATGCGAGCAAATATGCTGCGTTCGACTATGTTTCTTTAGGTTTCAAAAAGGACGAAACTAAAATGGCATTGGTGAAAAACACACTTCAGCTCTTCACCGTGAACCCCAATGATTATAAAGCCATTTTTGTTTGCGGCGGTCAGGGTCCTATGTACACGTTTATTGACAATGCGCCATTGCATAAATTCTTTGTTGACTTTTACCTGACGGGTAAACCAACAGCCGCTATTTGCCACGGCACCTGTATTTTACTCAAAACAAAACTACCCAGCGGTAAATTTTTAGTGGAAGGAAAAAAATGGACCGGCTTTGCCAGCAGCGAAGAGCAGTACGCTGATAATTATGTAGGCATGAAGATTCAGCCCTTCCGGATAGAAGACGAGGCACGCAAAATGCCCAACAGCAAATTTGTAGTTGGCGCTCCTTTTTCCGCTTTTGCTATGAGGGATGGCAACCTGATTACGGGCCAGCAGCAAAACAGCGGAGCGGCAGCTGCCGAACTGGTGGTAAAGGCATTGGAAGAAGACAGGAAAAGATACCCCACCTATGTGCTGGTTCATGGCGCCTGGGCCGATGAAAGCGCCTGGGGATTTGTAAGAAATGAACTGGCACGCAAAGCTAATGTGGTGGTGGTGAATTTGCCGGCACATGGATCAGATGCAGCAGATGGTGCCAGCAAGGGATTAAATGATTATGTAAAAACTGTAACCGAGGCCATCAATAAGCAGCCGGGCAAGGTAACCCTGGTGGGACATAGCATGGCAGGTATGATCATATCGCAGGTGGCGGAGAATATACCCGCTAAGATAGAAAAGCTGGTATTTGTGGCTGCTTACCTGCCCCGCAATGGCGAAACCGTATCGGGAATTACCAATAAATTTCTTAATAATAAACCCATTGAAGTATTTGAATTCAACAAAGATTATTCACTGGTAAGTATTAAAAAAGAGGCCATCCCCGCTGTAGTATGCGCCGATTGCCCGGATT
>CALSAT010000423.1:0-3728 GCA_943372905.1 Bacteroides fragilis
TCCATTTCTGAAGTGGTGAGTTTGGAGAAATATGTTTTTTTGTGGTAACGACTTTGATATATTCCTGCTGGCTCTCTATGTAAATAATATCGGCATACAGGATCTTTACTTTCTTTTTCTGTACGGTGACGAACATATAGTCTTTTGTCTCTTTGACCTCTCCACCGGAATGCTTTTGCAATGATGGGGCATTGACTTTATTTACTGCCACGAGGAACCGTTCAAATTCAAAAGGCTTGAGCAGGTAATCCGTTACATTAAGATTAAATCCCTCGACGGCATACTGATGATATGCTGTGGTGATGATGATGGCCGGTGGATGGGTGAGTGTTTTCAAAAACGCCATTCCTTTCAGTTTTGGCAAATGGATATCGAGGAATATCAGGTCTGTTTGATGGTGATGCAGGAATTCGGTGGCGAGAATAGCATCTTTGAATTTTCCCTGGAGCTTCAGGAAGGGTACCTGTGAAATATAATCTGCCAGCACTTTGGCTGCCAGCGGCTCGTCTTCTACTATAATGCATTTAATATCAGGCATGGCTGGCAAGGTTTATTGTTAACACAGCAGTAAAAGCAGCATCGCCCTGCTGAACGGACAATTTGAAATCTTTATATAATAATTCAAGCTGCCGCCTGAGGTTGGACAGGCCGATATTTTCTTTTACAGTTTTATTTTCCGGGGAGGCTTCTGTGGAATTTTTTACTGTAAAATTCAATTGGCCTTGCTTCAGGGAGAGATGAATATTCACAAATGGGTCTTGTCTTGTTTCAGACACTCCATGTTTGAATGCATTTTCCACCAGGGGGATGAGGAGCAAAGGCGGGATGGCTTGTTTCATATCTTCAATATCGTAATTAAAGTTTACGTGAAGCGATTCATCATAGCGGAGTTGCTCCAGGGCTATATAATCGCTGATGATCTTTATTTCCTGCTCTATGGCTATATAATCTCCGCCGGTTTCGTACAACATAAACCGCAAGATCTTTGAAAGACGAAGAATGGATTCTGGCGCCAGGTCGCTTTTGTCCCGTGTCAGCGAGTAAATATTGTTGAGTGTATTAAATAAAAAGTGGGGGTTGGTTTGTGATTTAAGATAATTCAGTTCGGCCTCCTGTTTTTCAATCCGCAGTTTTTGTTCTGCCTGCTTTAATCGTATATAGTTGTAGATATGCCGTACAATACCAAAAAAGAAAAGAGAGGCCATGCTGTAAGCCATGAAAAACTGTACTCCATCGCAGGGTTTGGCAAAAGCCTGTGTGGGTGTGTATATATGCAGGAGGACACCCAACTCTCTCCATCCGTACAGGCCAAATGAATACAGTAATAAATGAAGGACGATGAGCAGGAGCCCGGTAAGGATAGTTTTCAGGGACAGTTTTATGGTGGACAGGGTGTACTCCAGGAATATATAATGCAATGGCACTATAAACAGGAGGCACCAGATATGGTTTATGCCCCGTTGTAAAAATATATCCGGCTCTGTTATTAAACTGGCAATCATATTCAGCAGAAAGAAGGCTAGTGCCAGCCTGAGATAAAGCTTGATTTTTTCTTTAGTAATGATCTTCTTCATGGTATCTACCGGCGTTAAAATTCGGTAAAATATACTGTACAAGTCTTTTTATTCACGAACGGATGACAGAGGAGGACCAATTACCGGTTTGCGTCAACCAATGCAGGTATTGAATCTGCTGTTGTTTGCTTTGTGTTTTACTGTTGTTGGTGTACGATATGCTGCTGTTCATAGGTGTAAGGCTTAATGGGTTATTGAAATGAAATATTCTTGTGTTTGAAGAGGCAGATAACTGCCTGCTAGTAACTTTTAAAACAATTTTTATGAAACTGGTTATTGCTTCTTTGACGATGGCGCTGGTATTGCTGAATATCTGCAGCTGCTAAGGGGCTGTTGCTGATGCACTGCCTATAAATTTTATTTTAACGGGAATAATTATGAGTAAGAAAAATGCATTGCTACAGTTTGGAGAGAAGGTGGAGGGATATGATATCGCTGTTTTGAATGAACGGGAGATAAGGGCGGCGGCGGGCCTATTGTTTCTGGCGACTTTTTTATCCCTGATGTTTATCGTCTTCCGGGAGAATTTTGTACCTATCAAATATGTGGTTACTTTTTTTCTTCTTGATTTTCTCATCCGTGTTTTTGTAAACCCCCAGTATTCTCCCACACTGATCATGGGCCGGCTTATTGTGCGAAACCAAAACCCGGAGTATGTAGGGGCAAGGCAAAAAAAGTTTGCCTGGAAAATAGGATTGGGCCTTTCGGCCACCATGTTTATTTTCCTGGTGCTGGTAAATGCATACAGCCCCATCACCGGTATTGGCTGCCTTATCTGTCTTGTATTTTTGTTTTTTGAAGCAGCATTTGGCATTTGCCTGGGATGTAAATTTTACCCGTTGTTTTATAAGGATAAAGTACAGTATTGCCCGGGTGAGGTATGTGACAGAAAGGAAAGGCAGAGCATCCAAAAAATATCTCCGGCACAGATGCTTATCGTGCTGGCATTTATCGCCTGTATCACCTTTGCTGCATTCACTTTACAGAAAGAGTTTGAGAAAAAACCTTATGATCTGTTTGGCATTAATGGTACTGTGAAAAAAGAACAGAAAGAATGACCAGTAAGATATGACGGCTGGGTAGGGGTGGAGGAATAACTGTCTGCTGACTTGCTAAAATCCGCGTCACTTACTTTCTCAGGATATTTTCCAGGGCTTTTCCTTTTGCCAGTTCATCTACCAGCTTATCCATGTACCGGATCTTTTGCATGAGCGGGTCTTCAATCTCTTCTACCCGGTATCCGCAAAACTAAGCTGAATGGGATCACATAGTTCAGGTATTGCTGGCGCTAAAGAGCCTGTTAAGAATCATTTGGTAGATGCCGATAGCATCAATCATTCCTTCCTGCCTTACTTCGCTCCGGTAGATTGAATTAATAGCTGCATTCAACAAAGCCAGAATGGTGTTAAGCAGTTTCTCCAATGTATTCACGTCTTCAACCATCGCAACCGTAATAAGGGGATTCAGCTCTTTCTGTTTTCGGACGAGGTTGATAAAGTCATGCAGAGATGATTTATGCGTTGATACAGTATTCAATGAAATAAATGTTTGCAAAACGGCTGGTATTCCGGAACGCAAAGTGGTCCAGGAAATAGATTGCTGATAGGCCTGTAAGTCTTCACTAATGGTCTTTAGCTCTTTAATTACAAAAGCAGGCTCATATTCGTTTCTTTGCACCAGGTCATCTAATCGCTTATGTGTAAGCAAATAAGCATCCCAGGCCAGGTGCATGACATTGAACTCATGTTCGTTGAGGGCAAGAAAAACTGATTTTAATGCCGAATTTGAGCTTCCAGTATCTACCTTGCCTTTACGGGCAAGCATTAAAAGCTCAGTACCGTAATCAGCCGCTTCCGCCGAATTGTTGATTGATTCTACCAGGGTTGTTATTTTGCGTGACCACTTTGTCAGCTCTTCCCATAGCTGAAAAGTGGTTTGCAATTCAGCCTCAAGAGCCCGGTAACTTTCCACTATATTCTGCATCCTTATTCCGGATACCGGAACTACTACCGGAATACTGTTGTTCTCATTTTCGGCGGTGAGTGGTCCTGCATACAGATCGAGCAGTTCTTTTACTGACGCCGGTGAATTAATGCCTGTAATGATCTCTGGTAATAAAAATGGCGTGTTGGGTGCTGGCATAGTCTGTGGTTT
>CALSAT010000424.1:0-3728 GCA_943372905.1 Bacteroides fragilis
ATTGATTTGGCGGCATCACCTGTCAGGGTATCGGTCTGGCTGAAACTGAAAACCGGCAGCAGGAGTACAAGCAGCAGGGGGAGAAAGAGTTTCCTCATAAAGGTGTTTTTGGTGTATGACTATA
The DNA here is from genome assembly GCA_943372905.1 of Bacteroides fragilis. Taxonomy (GTDB): domain Bacteria; phylum Bacteroidota; class Bacteroidia; order Chitinophagales; family Chitinophagaceae; genus JJ008. The sequence continues at coordinate 125 of CALSAT010000424.1, forward strand.
CTTTCTTAAAGATAAACCTATTGGGGTAAAAACTATAAGACCGAAAGACTTTTATCAATGATGCCAACACAGTCCAGTATTTGCTCCTTTGTAATGACAAGGGGTGGGGCAAAGCGGATCTTATCACCATGAGTAGGCTTGGCCAGCAGCCCGTTCTCTTTCAGCGCCAGGCACAATTCCCACGCCGCTTCTTTATCTGTATGCTGAATAATGATAGCATTGAGCAGGCCCTTGCCCCTGATAGCTCCGATATGTTTTGATTGCAGCGCTTTCAATTCTGCTCTTAATAATTGGCCCATCCCTGCTGCATTATCTGCCATGTTTTCCTCCTTCAGTACTTCTAAAGAAGCGATAGCGACTTTGCAGGCAAGGGGATTGCCGCCATAGGTGGAACCATGTTCGCCGGGTTTTATCGTCATCATGATCTCATCATCACAAAGCACAGCGCTTACCGGCATCATACCTCCGCTTAATGCTTTACCTAACAGTAAAATATCAGGCCGGACATTTTCATGATCGCATGCCAGCATCTTACCTGTTCTTGCCAGGCCGGTTTGTATCTCATCCGCTATGAATAATACATTAGCCGCTTCGCAAAGTTGTTTGGCGTTGGCCAGGTAGCCATCATCCGGCACCAGCACACCCGCTTCTCCCTGTATCGGCTCCACCAGGAAGCCGGCCACATTCTTATCTTCCAGTGCTTTTGCCAGCGCTGCCGTATCATTATATGGGATCGCTGTAAAGCCGGGCATATAAGGGCCAAAGTTTTTCCTGGCAGAAGGATCATTACTGAAAGAGATAACGGTGGAAGTGCGCCCGTGAAAATTTCCTTCACAAACAATGATGACGGCTTCGCCTTCCTCAATACCTTTTACCTCGTAGGCCCATTTGCGGCAGAGCTTGATACCGGTCTCCACTGCTTCCACACCCGTATTCATCGGTAATACTTTATCGTACCCAAAATACCGGGTGATATACATTTCATATTCACCCAGCAGGTCGTTATGAAAAGCCCTGCTGGTCAGGGTCAGCTGTTGCGCCTGTTCTATAAAGGCCTGTACAATGGCCGGATGGCAGTGTCCCTGGTTGACCGCAGAGTAACCGCTGAGGAAATCATAGTATTGTTTACCATCCACATCCCAGAGGTGTACACCGCGGCCGCGGTTCAGCACCACCGGCAGGGGATGGTAGTTGTGGGCGCCGTATTGGTTTTCAAGGTCGAGGTAATGTTGCGTGTTGGCAGATATATTGATAGTTGATTGCATATTGAGCAGATGATAGATGATAGATGATAGATAATAGATGAGAGATGATAGTGAACAGACTCTTACGTTTGGAAATGCTTTATTGCCTTCCGGATGGCGGAAGGGGCAGCGGGTGCCTCATCGATGGTTGAGCAGATCGAGATTCTGCCGGAGAACTGATATGGATAAACGATGTAAGATTCGGATAAATTTCGTGCAATGTACAAAAACCGTGGCAGACGGGCAAACAGGCAGCCTTATCATTAGTTTACCAGTGTATTAATTATCATTTCCCGCTATGAATATCATATATCCTGCGGGTAATTGATCTTCTTCTGAAAAGCGGACCGGTACGTGTCGCCTACGGAGAGATAGTGTTCATTGATGATGACCTTGTTCTTTTCAATAAAATTGATCTTATGTAGGGCCACGATATAGGACTTGTGTATTCTGGCAAAAAGATGGCCGGGTAATTCATTTTCAAAAGAGGATAAACTTTGCAGCGTCAGAATTTTATGACCATTGACCAGGTGAATGGCCACATAGTCACGCAGAGATTCCAGGAACAGGATATTATTAAAGTCCACCCGGCGCAGTTTGTACTCGCTTTTTACAAATAAATAATCTGGCGAAACAAGCGGTCTGTTGTTCAGCAGCGGCAGTTTTTGTATGGCTTTTGTAAAACGTTCAAATGAGATAGGCTTCAGCAGGTAGTCCGTTACATTATATTCATATCCATCCAGTGCAAATTCCGGGTAGGCGGTGGTCAAAATGATCTTACTGGCATTGCCGGCCAGCTTCATGAACTGAATGCCGGTCAGTTCCGGCATTTGAATATCAAGGAATACAAGGTCCGTCTCGCCGGCCTGCACCCGTTGCAGCCCTTCCAGCGGGCTGGTGGTGACATCGGTCAATTGCAGGCCATCTGTCTGGCGGATATAATCTGCCAGCACATTCAGGGCCAGGGGCTCATCATCTATTACAAGACAACGGTACATAAGTTAATCGAGCGGAATAATTAGTTTAACGTAAAAGATATTCTCTGTTTGTTCGGTGTTGAAATAGTATTCACCGGGGCGGTACGATAATTCGAGTCTCCGTTTCAAATTCTTCAGGCCCACTCCACCGGTGATTTCTGGTTGTTTCATCGAAACTTTATTGCTGACCTTTACCTCCAGTTTATTATCCCTGATCAGGATGCTTATTGTCAGGGGAACAGCAGGATCAGACATATCGCCATGCTTCAGTGCATTTTCCGCCAGCGGTATCAGCAGCAGGGGCATCACTTTGCAGGATAGCACTTCCTCCGGTGCCTCAATCCGTACATTTAGTTTATGATCATGGCGCAACTGCTGGATGTCAATCAGGTTGCGGACATATTCCAGTTCTTTTTTCAGTTCCACTTTTTTTTCTTTCTCATAGGTAACATAGCGCATCATATCACTCAGCTTGAGTACCGATGCCGCTGTTTGCGGGTGCTGTTCGTAGGCCAGTGAGTAAATATTGTTCAGCGAGTTAAAAAGAAAATGCGGATTCATCTGTGCCCGGAGGAAATTCATTTCTGCTTCTTTGTTTTGTTGCAGCAGTTCGGCCTTCTGCCGCTGATTCCGGAACAGTTCATCAAAGAGAAACAATACAAAGCCAATAAATATTTTGATGGAGCCATAATACACATTGTCTATTACATAAAAGCGAAAGGTGGTGACGGGGTTATAATTGCCCTTGCCGATCAGTGCCGGGTAAATAATTTCTTCCAGCAGGTAGCGGAATAAAATAAAGAAAACCAGGAGTGCAAGAAGGGCGGCCCATAATTTCCACCGTGGCCGGGAATAGTAATAAGTCCTGAACACAACAAAATGCGCCAGCAATACCACCAGCAGGGTGTAGATATACATGGATATGTCAAACGGATCAAATTGTTTGTGCCATTGAAAGGCAACCCCTGCATTCATACTTGCCAGCCAGCTAAAACCAAAGAAATAGAAAAAGAAGAAGAAGATATAAGTGAGTAAAATGGCGCTTCTCGTCATGCTGCAAATCTAATATATGCCGTCCGCTTTGCTGGTCTTTGTCTGCAAACAGGCTTATTTTATCTGCCTGTCGTTTGCCAGGCAGCAGGCGGTTTGCAGACAAAAGAAAGGAGTTTGCCGATCGGCTTTTTTTGTTTTTGGGTAAAGGCCAATATTTGGTAATAAATCAAACAACATGAAAAGTAAATACCTGTTTGCACTTTGTTGCCTTTTTTCCCTGCACAGCGCTGCACAGAAAGTGGATTGGAAAAAGATCAATCATTTTAAAGCTGATGATATCCTGCTGAAAGGGGAGCGGCAGCCTGCGAAGGTATTGTTACTGGGCACCTT
>CALSAT010000425.1:0-3717 GCA_943372905.1 Bacteroides fragilis
AAAATCGGAAGCCCATTCTTCCATCATCATGACCATTGTTTTAGCCAGGTCATAATGTGTTGGTAAGGGATTAAATTCGCTGAGTATTATTTCTTTTTCATCGGCAGGTAAATAATCTATCTCGTTTAATGCTTTATCAGGTGTTTCCAGTACCGCCAGCATCAGTGATTCTAAATGCCGGGCAAGTCTTTCCATACGATCCTGGTTGAACAGATCCGTATTATAATCAATTGTCAGTGTAATGCTTTCTTCATTCTCCGTAAAGAATAACCTTAGGTCTATTTTACTAACTGTTGTTTCTCCCAGGAACTCTTCTACTTCTACTCCATCAAGTCTCGCATCCAATCCGTACAGGCTGCCTGAATGCTGCAGTACCATAACCACATCAAAAACCGGGGGCCTGCTCACATCACGGACCAGGTTTAGTTCATCCACCAGCTTATCAAAAGGATAAACCTGGTGCTGAAAAGCGAGTAAAGTTGTTTCCTTTACACGCATCAGCAGATCCTTAAAACCTTTATCCCCGTGGATTATATTTCTTAATGGAAGCGTATTTACAAAATATCCTATCTGCCTGTCAAGATCAGGATGGTCCCTGCCTGCTATTGGTGAGCCAACGATAATATCTTCCTGCCCGGTATAACGAAACAGCAAGGTATTAACCAGTGTAACCAAACCCATAAACAATGTCACACCTTCCTCCTTGCAAAATGCCTGGAAAGAATCGCTGAGTGTGTTAGGTAGATTATACCGGACCTGGTGACCGTTATAACTTTGGATAGGCGGCCTTGGATTGTCAGATGGAAACTCCAGCCTCGGCAATTCACCACCAAGGTTTTGAAGCCAGTAATTACGGTGTGTGCTATAGTTATAACCGCTGAGGGCTGCTTGTTGCCAGCCAACATAATCTTTATACTGGATCGGGAGTGGATCAAGTTGTAACGGTGCAGAGGTGATCTGCGCCTGGTAAATATGAAGCACTTCATGTATCAGCACCTGCAATGACCATTCATCGGAAATTATATGATGTATGCTAAAAGTAAGCAGGTAAGTTTCATTTGCGGTTTGAGAAATCAGTACCCGCAACAGCGGGCCGCTTGCCAGGTCAAAAGGTTTGTAGGCTTCATCCTCCATGCTTGTAATAGCAAGGTCACGGCTATCTGCTCCATAGCTCCGGCAGTCTGTAAAGCTGATGGAGAAAGAAGCCTCTTCTGCAGACTTGATAATTTGCCTTGGTTCACCATTTATGGATTGAAAAACGGTTCGCAGGCTTTCATGTCTTGCAATAACAGACACAAAGGCCTTCTCCAGGGAATTTATATCAACCTGACCATATAGCCAGAAACTGCTTGATAAAACATAGACAGCCGACATCCCTTCAAATTGTTCCAATACCCACAGGCGGCGTTGGCCATGAGACAAGGGATAATGGTCTTTGATCTCCACAGGAACAATGGAACTTCCTGCTATGTTGTTGGCTTTTTCTACCAGGGCGGCAAGATCGGAAAGCCGGGGGTTTTCAAAAAGCTCTGATATCTTTAATTGTACCTTGTAACGCTTGGAGAGTTCTGTAATGACCTGTATTGCTTTGAGTGACTGTCCTCCGATATTGAAGAAATTATCATCTGCACTGATCTGTTTTTCATTAAGCACAGTGGACCAGACATCTGCCAGTTGCAACTCTGCAGGGGTAAGAGGGGCGATATATGTTTTGGTAACTACAGGTTTTGGTAATGCACGGCGGTTAATTTTCCCGCTTGCATTATAAGGCATATCATCCAGCTGAATGAACCAGGAGGGGATCATATGATCTGGTACCCTCTTAGAAAGAAAACGACGAATCTCATCTTCGCTAATCACTTCTTCGCTGGTATAATAAGCCACCAGGTATTTTTCCGCTCCGGTGCCAAATACTTTCAGGGCGGCCTGTTCTATTTTTTCGTTGGACATTAGCACCTGTTCGATCTCACCAGGTTCTATCCTGAACCCTCTTATCTTAACCTGGTCATCTATCCTGCCAATGAAATCAATGTTTCCATCTGCCTGCCAGCAGGCAAGATCACCTGTACGGTATAGCCTTCCTTCACCAAAGGGATTATTAATGAATTTTTGAGCATTGAGTGATTCCCGGTTAAGGTACCCCCGGCTAAGGCTAAGCCCACCAATACACAACTCACCGGGAACACCGACAGGCTGAAGCTGAAAAGCTTCATTCATTATGTATATACTGACATTACCGACAGCCTTTCCGATTGGCAAACGTTTAAGACCGGCATGTACAGAGTGGTCCACTTTAAAATAAGTACTCCAAACCGTTCCTTCCGTAGGTCCATAGCAATTAAAATAATCAAGAAATTCACTGCACCGGATAGCATCAACAGGATTTGCCACATCACCGGCAGTTATAAGATTTCTTAGAAACCTGATCTCCTCTACATCAATGGAGTTCAAATACGCAGTGGGCCAAATCGCCATGGTAACGCCATGAGTGCGCATATAATTTAGCAATCCCTGACTATCTTTCACGAGGCGGGAAGGTGTAATGACAAGTGTTACTCCGAAAAGCATGGCAGGAAAAATCTCTGCTACAGAAGCATCGAAGGAAAGAGAAGAAAACTGCAATATCCTGTCATCAGATTTGATATCAAATACGGAACGTTCATTCCAGATCATATTGATGCAGGAATAATGTTCTACCATTACTCCCTTGGGCTCACCCGTTGATCCGGAAGTATAAATGATGTAAGCAACATCCCGTGGCTGTACGGCCAATGCGGGATTACTTTCGCTGCCTGTAAGTGTATCAAATTCTATATCAACAATAAAAAATGAAGTACCTGTATCAGGTAAATTCAGAAGCTGGTGTGATTCTGTTATGAGCAGGGCTGCACCACTGTCCTTAATAAGGTATTGAACCCTTTCCGGGGGAGAACTGGTGTCAATCGGCAAATAGGCTGCCCCGGCTTTTAATACTGCGAGAATTGAAATGATCATCCATTCGCTTCGCTCCAGCAAAAGAGCTGCCACCTGGCCTTGTCTGAGTCCTGCATGCTCCACTAAATGATTGGTCATTAAATTCACCCGCCTGTTCAATTCGAAAAAGCTGAGAGCATGTTCTTCGAAAACAATGGCAATAGTATCCGGGGAGGAAGCTGCTTGCTTTTCAAATAATGAAACAAGGGTTTCGTCCTGTGGAAAATCAAATGCATTTTGATTGAAGCTTTCCAGCAACGCCCTTTCCACACTTCCTCTGATAGACAAACCCGCAACAGGCATCAAAGGGCTGGTTGTGATGGAATCAAGCAGCACTTCAAAATGCCTGGCCATATTGTCCATTCTGTCTGCTGAAAAAAGATCCGTATTATACTCAATAGTGACGATGAGGTTCTCTTCTGCCAATTGAGGTTCTCTGAGCAGAAAGGAGATATCTGTTTTGGTCACTCCTGATTGGAATACATTTTCCTCCACCTGCAAGTCCATAGCCTGCCTTCCTTTCAGTTGGTCTTCCACTGCATTCTGCCAGTTGATCAGAACATCGAACATTGGGGAATGACTGCTGTCACGTACAACGTTAAGGTCTTCCACTAACTGGTCGAATGGGTAAGCCTGGTGTTTTAAAGCCTCCAGCAGATTTTGTTTTACAGTGGCCAGTAAAGAAGTAAACCCTTCGGCAGGGTTAACCTGGTTTCTCAGTGCAAGGTTATTTACAAAAAAACC
>CALSAT010000426.1:0-3714 GCA_943372905.1 Bacteroides fragilis
AGCAGGAAATCATAAGGGCGGAGAAAGAAATGTATGATAATGGCATAGTGGCCGTTGGCGATATTGGCAATACCGCCGATACGCTCAACACAAAAAGCAACAGCCGTATCCGCTGGCATAACTTTGTGGAAGTCCTGGGCTTCACCGATGAAAAAGCGGAAGAGAATGTTAATCATTATAAAGCAGTTGCTGAAAAATTAGCCGCTGCACTTCAAACTTCAAATCTCAGCCATCGTACATCCTTAGTTCCTCACGCACCTTACAGTATTTCTCCCCAAACGTTTCGGCTGATCAATGAAGCCACAAAAGACCAGATCATTTCCATTCACAACCAGGAGCATCCTGCCGAAGATGAATTGTATAAAACAGGAGGCGGAGATTACCTGCGGTTTTTTAAAATATTCGGGCTTGATAAATCTCCTTTCCCGGTAACGGGTAAAAGCAGCCTCCGGTCGGTATTACCTTATTTTAATAACGGGCAAACCATTTTTCTTATTCATAACACTTTCATACCGGAAGAAGATATTGTATGGGCAAATGAGCATGCGGTGGTCAATGGATTGAAATTGGTCTATTGCCTTTGTGTTAATGCCAACCTGTATATTGAAAACAAAGTACCTCCAGTTGACTTGCTGATAAAACATAATTGTCACATTGTGCTGGGTACCGACAGCTACAGCAGCAACTGGCAACTAAGCATTGCCAAAGAAATGGAAGCAACACACAAACACTTTCCGCATATACCAGTTGAAACAATTCTGCAATGGGCTACCAGCAGTGGTGCAAAAGCACTGAATTGGGAAAATGAATTGGGGAGCTTTGAAAAAGGGAAAAAGCCCGGGCTGGTGAATTTAGATCCGCTGTTTGAATCATCAAAAAGGATCTTATGACTTTAGTTAGACAATAAAAGCTAAACTTACCTGGTTTTTAATTGAGTGCCATAAAAAGGCATTTTTGGCCGCTTTGTCAGTTTCCTTTGCCTGCCCTGCCCTGCTACTTCCCTGATTCAGTTACTTTACCTGCCTTTCTAGTCTGCTCCTCATATATAGATAACCCGCAGATAAGCCGCTGATAAGTCGGAGATAAGCCGCTGATAAGCCGGTATATAAGGAGCGGCTTATCTATGGGTTATCTGCGGTTCATGTCCCTTTTATCTGCTTTTTAAACTCCTGTTAATACTTACAAAAGCAGCAACAAACCCGCTTGTTACAGGCCATCAGGGCCAATAAAGTCTTGGCCTTACTAATAAAGGGCCTTGTTTATTCGTCCAGTCAGACAGCATCAATCTCTGTTATTTGCTGGGCGGATCAAATAGTGGCTGAAAACCTAAAAGGCAGCCTGTTGGAGGAGAATTCGAAATTATCACGGGCCTGGGCATACCCTGAAAAAACCAATCGGTAAGCGGACTCTAAACGAGTTCTGCAAATCAAAGGACGATATCGTGATGAAAGTAACTTTTGATATTTACCCCAATATCTCCCTAAGCACAGGCAAGGTTTTCATTTTTCCAAAATCAGGGATATGGAGGGCATAATAGGTTTCATAGACATGCAGAAGTCTGCGGCGAAAATCATGATTGAGTTTTATTTCTTCCAATTCATCTGGTCGTTGCACTTTTAACAATTGCGAGGTTATAAAAGCCTGTTTATCTTCCAGGAAATGCGGATGATGCGGCTGCTCTGTCACAAAGTTCCCTTCGCCAAGATCAAGAAAAGTATTCTCTTCGTTGTAATCATCCGTCATCTTAAAACCAAAGAAATACGTCAGATGCAGGGCAAAGAATAGTGGCAGGTTGGCCATCATCCCCCCTTTGCTTTTATCCAGGTGCAGAAAGCAGTCCTCTGCAAACTCAAACAGGTCAGGGTTACCTTCGGGTTGTTTCAGGCATTTGGTGAGCAATTCCACCATGAACAATGCAACCGCATTCTTCGGCACGTCTGAAAATATATGCTGATAGATAAATGCCAGTTTGAATTCTTTGATCCGGTTCAAATGTTTCAGCTCATTATGGTACACCACCAGTTCCAGCAAAGCAGCTGGCTGAAACAGGTTGGCCTTCCCCGCCCCTTTCTTGGTAGATGCTCTTACTCCGTTTACCAAATAAGATTGTACACCAAACAATTCTGTAAACATAGTAACGATGATGCTCGTTTCGCCATATTTCACTGTTCGCAGAACAATGCCTTTTGTCTTATGTAGTTTATCCGGCAAATTTATTGTTGAATAAAAAAAATCTTACCTGCTGTTCTTTCCCTCCCAATATCATCACTTACCAATACTAAATACACCCCGCTGGAAATCTTCTGTCCCTTATAGTTTCTACCATCCCAAACAGCCTGCCCGCCAAGTGCCCTTGTTTGGTACACCAGCCTGCCATCCAGTTCTGTGATCTTTACCACCGCATTGTTCACCAAACCGCGGATACCGATAGTGCCTGTATATCCCGGCGGTACCGGGTTGGGAAACACCAGTACCTCTTCATTTGTTTCCCCGCCTTCGGTAGCTGTGCTGCGGAAAGAACAAATACCTTTTGCGGTAGCAAAATATACTTCCCCTGTTTTTCCATCAACAGCAATCTTCTTTACATCATTGCTAAGCAGCGGGCTGTTGTCCTCAGTAAACTGGTAAATAACTTTTTCGCCTGTGGAGCTGACCAGGAATACACCACTCTTAGTAGCTACCCATTTTCTGTCGGCCCCATCCACCGCAATGCTTTTTACTTCCAGCCCTTTGAAGAGATAACCTGCGAAGTTTCCATTGGGTACTACTGGCCAGATAGCATCACACAGCGGTGCATTAAATGTTTGCTCCGGGCATTGAATCACACCAATACCATCAGCGGTACCCACCCAAATAAACCCGTTTTTATCTTTTGCCACACAAAGCACATCGTTGTTTGGCAAATTCCCATTGCCTGTTCCTGTTCCGAGCCGCCGCCATTTATCATCCCCTGTATTGTCTATTGATGCACCATGATCAAAACTGATGAGCCCGTTGCCAAGCGGCGCCACTACCCACTTGTAATTGTTATCATCTATCACTATTTGTGATAGTGCATTTTCAAATAATGAAAAGGGCAATGAAAAATTGATCCAGCCACCATCATTTTTCCTTACCCGCAGCGGCTGTACCGATCCGAAATTGGCAACCCATAAATTATTGTCACTGTCAAAGGCCAACCCTGCCACCCTGTAACTTGTGGGATCACCTACCGTGGCTCCCAGATTATTTTGCTTGAATATTTCAAATGACGGGCCTGGCTTTATGTGTAATAGTCCGCCACCATACGAACCCGCCCAAATAGTTTCATCTCTTTTGTCAATGGCGATGGTGATATAGTCAAGCAGTGTATCAATAGCAGCATACCGGTATCGGTTGATATTATTCCAACTGCCTTCCTTAAGTGAAAAAATACCGTCTCCGTTGTACTGATAATTCCAGGCTTCATTTACCGAACCTGCTGTGGCATGAAAGATATTGTTATACACCAGCATATCACCGCTGGCAACAGCCTGTGGTGAGTTTAACACATATTGCTCATAAGTAAGAGATAAATCAAATTGTGATAAGCAACCAAACTGATCGGCCACCCAGGTATTGCCAGCAAATGATATAGCTTTCCTGGGAAAAGAAATAACCCCGGCACCTGAAAGGGTTTGAGACACCGTTCCATCAGCATTTAAAACTCTTACCCTGCTCGCTCCACTTAGCTGC
>CALSAT010000427.1:0-3692 GCA_943372905.1 Bacteroides fragilis
TCAAACCGCACTTCATTACGGTTTCGCTGCATGCCAAACTGTGTACCATACTCTGCATAAAAGGCAGATTCTGCATGATGCCTGAATGCCACTACCCTAGCTTTCAGAAACCGTTGTGCCAGCACGGCAATCATATTGGCCTCCTGTAAATGGCTCCATACACTATCAATTTTATGCTCCCGGCAAAAACGGATAAGATAGCGGGCCTGGTGCAGGTAGTATTTCCAGGATGGCTTTTTCGCCATCACCGAAGTATAGGTTGTAATGCCCATCTGCTCTACCTGTGTGTGAAAATTATCCTTCTCAGTAAGAGTGAGTACAGTTAGCCTATGCCCCGCCTCCACTACTGCTTTACAGAGTGTTTCAATGGCAACCGATCTTTTATTAGGCGGGTAGTACAGTAAAATATGTTTCGACATAGTTGCGTGGCGGGTGGCTAATTCAGGCCGGCCGGAATTAGCATATGTGACGGATTGAAGCCTATTACAGGCGGTAATCCATCAACGTATAAGCTTCCGCTAAAGAAAATTATTTTCCAAAGCCCTGCTTCCCCAGGCAAGACTTTAACCTCCATCTCTTCCTCTTTCTTGTTTGCCAGATCGACTATTCTACCAGTTGGGGTCTGGAATTTCACTTCGATACTCTTCCAAACGGTGAAGTTTGAAATATCTTTTGGCACATACATAAAGAGGTTATTACAATAATTACTGTTAAGCCTTTTTTTGGGCGAAATCAGAATACTGTAGTTTAAAGCCGAAGAAAATAGTATCTTAAATATTTTTGTTGGATCATAAACACTCACCCGATAAAAACCGGAAGGCAGGGAAGCAAGGCTTATTTTTTGAGTTACTTTAGTGTCTGAATAGTCATAGTTAATCAAAACCGCCTCATCTTTAGCATCTTGGTTTTTATACCCGCTAATTGATATTTTAATTGGATTTTCACTTCCGCCACCCGTAACATAATTACCGCTGAAATCTATATAATTTTCTTTCCCAGGTCTTATTATCTCAATAATAAAATCATGCGGATACCATAACATATTGTTATCCTGACTTTCATGAGCAGTTCCCTTCCATTGCTCAACACCCGGAGCTTTTACAAACTTAGTACCCAATTTAAACTCCTGTATAACTCTGAATTCTTTAAGACGTCGCCTTTCCTGTGCAAGCAGAATACTCATTTCTTGTTCGTTAATAGTACTCTGATTTGCCTTCCACTTTGCCTTTGGATCATTGAACTTCATGCCAGGGAATGCAGATAAATTTCCTAATTCAAATAATGAAGGATAGCCTGCAAAACTTCCATAGTCCATCATACGGTATCCATAATTCAATAGCCCTGTTAGATCAATTTCTGACTTGGACTCTTTCCATTTTCTGAACAATGAGAGATATAGCAGATATGACTTAATATGAAATATCCGGGTTTGTACTTTTTTATCTTTTTCTTCCTTTTCGGCCAAACTTACAAGATCAATCCATTTTGCCAGGTCAGACTCCCTTGGGGAAGTGAATTCATTTCTCTCAAATTCCTTCCATAATTTTTTTAGAGTCCCCGAAGCTCTGCCAAAACTTAACTGAAAAAACTCTTCGGTTATCTTGTCCGTATTCGCATTAACATCCCACATTAACTGTGCTGCCAGATAATGGCCTAAACCCTTACTTATCCAGCCTGTAGTGGACTCCGCCTCAAACCCTTTAGCTCCCATTTTATGATACTTCTTGATATTTTTTATTACCTCTAAAGGTCTTGAAGCTAATGACTGTCCCGCCACATCCATGTCCCATGCATAATTGCTGAAATAATCATACATGCCTGTTTTTCCTGCTTTTTTGGCCCACAACTGCACCAATTCTTCAATGGAAAATTTAGAGTTATTAAAGGCAGTAGTAATGCCAACAAAAACATTTGGCTCCAATGATATGTTGGGTGGTGAAATAAACTCGCTATACGCATAAGCGCCAATCCATGTATCGGGATACTTTTGCCGGATAGCCTTCGCCACCCGGTTCACCAGGTAGAAAACCCTGTCGGTTAAAGAACCCAGTCGCTGGCATTCCGGAGAATTGCAGGTGCCCAGTCCATCCGAAGGGCTCATGGACATCATTTTATAATCCTGTGTGCCATTCTTTTTGGATTGTTCAATCCGTTTTATCACATCATTGATCACAAACTGAACTAGTTCTTCGTTCGCCATATTAAACTTAGGATCGCTGGGAATGGTACCCTTAGGCGGTTGCGGATAAAGCCATTCCGGGTGCTTTTTAAATTCTGCTTCATTCCGGTACACAATATCATCATATGCCTGCCCGAAGCTGGCATTTAAAACACCTCCTTGCCGATTGGCTTTAAACCAAAAGAAATAATCATCTGTGGATGATTTTGAGCCAGTGCCATAGCCATACCATATGCGGCGATGGCCAAAAGAGGGCTGCCCTGCGTACTCTATTTTTTGGAACAAGTTTAGGCTTGCCGGAATGATATGCCAGTCTCTATGAGGAAAATAAAACCGATACCCCAATTTTTCCAGGTAAATGAATACCCCATGCTCCACTGCCAGCTTCGAATTACCAATTATTGCAATCCCTTTCGCTGTGCTTTTTATTACTACTCCTTCTGGACCAAGCTTTCTAAGTTCTTTGGAATAAGTAGGCCATTTAAGTGGTTGCGCAGAAAGCAATATACCTGAACCTGTGAAGTTGCTTTCCTCGTGCTGCGTATACGAAAAACCTGCTGCTTTACTTAGTTGCTGTTGAAGTATTTCGGCTGCTGCCCCTATTGTATCCTTTTTATCGCCGGTAAAAAACAGGGCTAGCTTTACCTGTGAATAGCCGGTAAGCGAAAGAATAAAACCAAAAGCTGATATGAGTAGTAGTTTAATCATGGTTCCTGTAGATCAAAAACAATGCACATCAAACAATAGATCGTAACTGCAAAACTGTGATTTTGTTAAACTTTTACCATCTAGCTTTACTTCATAATTACTTTCTTCAAGCAAATTCCAAATGGCTTCCAGTGAATCACCCTTTTGTAGAATAAAGGCCGGGTGAAGCCCCAGTATCAAAACAGGCTTCAGGGTTTTAAATGTCTGTATGCCTCCTTTTAACACATCAAGTTCTGCCCCTTCAGCATCTATTTTTATTATAGCGGGTTTTATAGAATAATTTGATACTATACTGTCGATGGTAACCAGCTTTACAGGGTAACCAGTAATTTCATTTTCGCCTTTATTCTTCACCAGGCTGTTACTGTTGCAGGCTTCAGTATCGCTTACGTAAAATGTAGCTTCCCCTTCCTTATCACTCACAGCTGCTTGCACAGGCGTTACATTATGGCAATGATTCAGCCGTAGTGTTTCCGTAAGTACTGCATATGTGGCTGGCGTTGGCTCAAAGCAAATTATCTTTCCACCAGGGCCAGTCAGTTGAGAAGCGGTGGCGCTGAACAAACCAATATGAGCACCAATATCAATCAGCTGCATCCCGGGCTTTACCTGTTGAGCCAGAAAAGTATAATTTTCATGCTCATAATTACTCTCATAATAGCGGCTCCAGCGGGCAGGAAATCTTACGGTGTGATTATTGATCTTGCGGGGAACCCCTTTCCTCAAAGTAACCAGGTTTAAACCCGCATAATAAAGATCCTTTACAAACGACATATACTAAACTTTTTTAAGGATAAAATACTTT
>CALSAT010000428.1:0-3690 GCA_943372905.1 Bacteroides fragilis
ATAGAACCAGGAATGTTTGTGTACATCCTTGCGGGTCAGCTTAACGTTCAGCACCGGTGTCAGCGTAAGGGATACAAAAGCGGAGATCAAAACAGCACCTGCCACCACGATACCAAATTCACGGAACAGCCGGCCTACAAAACCTTCTAAGAATATGATCGGTAAAAAAACCACTGCCAGGGTGATGGAGGTGGCGATAACGGCGAAATAGATCTCTTTCGACCCTTCCACCGCTGCCTGCCATTTGTTCATGCCTTTTTCCATCTTTTTATAGATGTTCTCCGTTACCACTATACCATCATCCACCACGAGGCCGGTGGCCAACACTATGGCAAGCAGGGAAAGCACATTGATGGTAAAACCCATCAGGTACATGATGAAGAAGGCGCCGATCAATGAAACAGGAATATCGATCAATGGGCGAATGGCAATGATCCAGTCGCGGAAGAACGCATAGATGATCATCACCACCAGCAGGAAAGCGATCATCAGTGTTTCTTCCACTTCTAAAATAGATTTCTTAATGAACTTTGTTTGGTCCAGTGCAATATTGATCTTCACGTCTTCCGGAACATCTTTTTTAATTTGCTCCAGTCGTTTGTAAAACTCATCAGAAATAGATACATAGTTAGAGCCCGGTTGCGGAATGATGGCCAGTGCTATCATCGGAATACCATCGCCTTTTAATACCGATTCTTCATTCTCCGGTCCCAGCACTGCTTCGCCTATATCTTTCAGCCGTATATCGGTACCATCGGTATTCTTTACAATGAGGTTATTGAATTCTTCTTCTGTATTCAACCGGCCAAATGTTCTTACGGTCAATTCGGTGGAGCTGCCAGATATTTTACCGGAGGGCAGTTCCACGTTTTCCCGCAGCAGCGCTGTTTGCACATCATTAGCGGTGATATTCTTCGCCACCAGTTTTGAAGGGTCTATCCAGATGCGCATGGCATATCTTTTCTCCCCCCATATTTGAATACCGCTTACACCGGGAATGGTTTGCAATCTTTCCACCAGCACATTGTTGGCATACTCGGTCATTTGCAAAGGATTCCTTGTATTGCTTTGCACCGTCATGGATAGGATGGGGTCGGAACTGGCATCTGCCTTAGATACTACCGGTGGTGCATCCAGGTCAGAAGGAAGGGAACGCTGTGCCTGTGATACTTTATCCCGTACATCATTAGCGGCTGATTCCAGGTTCTCACCCAGCTCAAATTCCACATTGATATTGCTGGTACCATTGCTGCTGCTGCTCGTTATATTTTTGATGCCCGCTATTCCGTTGATGGCTTTTTCCAGCGGCTCTGTAATTTGTGTTTCAACAATATCCGCATTAGCCCCCGGGTAGGAAGTACGTACACTGATATTGGGCGGATCAATGGCGGGATAATCCCTTACGCCGAGAAACTTAAAGCCAATCACACCAAAGAGCACAATGACGATATTCATCACTATGGCCAGTACCGGTCTTCTTAAACTTAGTTCTGAAATATTCATAACGTCTAACTGATAACTGAGAGATGATAGAGGATAATTTAGCTTTGATAAGTGAAGCGGCTATCATCTATCAGGCTATCATTTGTCATTTGTTTTACTTATTCACGATCTTGCCAATCTGTATTTTTGCTTCCGGCCGCACACTCAATAAACCCGTTACCACCACTGTATCACCAGCTTTCAACCCATCGATGATCTGCACCCGGGCAGAATCTCTTACACCAGTTGTTACATCAGCAAAAATGGCAGTGCCACCTTTATATAAGATCACTTTTTTCCCTCTTGCCTGCGGCAACACAGCCTGGGTAGGTATCAGCAGCGCATTGGGATCCGGGTCGAAACTTAATTGCACTTTGGCAAAAGCTCCGGCCATCAGGGCATTGTCTTTGCCCATTACCGAAGCTCTTACTGTAAGGCTGCGGGTATTTTCCATCACATTGGCCTCGGTGGCGATCACTTTCGCCCCCATTTGTTTATCGGAACCTTCAATGGTAAATGTGACCAATTGGCCTATCTTAATTTGTCCTGAATATTTTTCCGGTACGGTAAAGTCCAGCTTCAGGTTATCTGTCTGATTGATCACTGCGATAACAGAAGCCGGCGTAACATAAGAGCCGGGGCTAATGGCATTCAATCCTATCTTTCCGCTGAAAGGGGCCCTTACTATCGTTTTGGCAATGCTCGTTTGCAAAATGCCGATATCAGCCCGCAAACTATTTACCTGTAACAGGCTGATATCGTAGTCCTGCTGGCTGATGCCCTGTATCTTTAATAATTGCGCCTGCCTTTCTTCCGTTTTTTGCGCCAGGGCCAGTTGAACCTGTATTTTGTTCAATTGGGCCCGGAGATCGCCATCATACAATTTTGCCAATACCGTTCCTTTACTTACATATTTTCCTTCCACGACATTCAATTGAACGATCCTGCCTGATGTTTCGGGATGGATTTCGGCTACTTCGTTGGCAATAATGGAGCCGGGAACTTCAATATTTTCCTGGAAAGGCTGGGGGATTACAACATATCCATCCACCCGCATGGGCGGTGGTTTGGCGCCAGCCTGTTTCTGCTGGTCAGCAGTGGCAGATTTTTTCTTGCCACAGGCGACTATCAGCAGGGCAAAAGAAATGTAAAGGCATATATTAGTGCTAGGTCTCATAGTTTTTGATGTGCAATTGGTATAAAAATCAGGAAGTTAAAGATACTGGATAATCGCAAGCTTTTTTGACGTGAAAAGAGCCGGCTTCCTGCACCCGGAAGTCTGCTAATTACGAACGGTATCCATATTGGATAAAAGGAATCAGGCTTTTGCCCTCAAGGTCCGCTTTACTTTGTTGGATTGATGCAGCAGATCCTGTTTTTCATTGCTCAGGATGGTGACATGGCCCATTTTGCGGCCGGGTTTTGTTTGCTTTTTGCCATATAAATGCACAAAGGCATTGTCGATCTTCAGTACTTCTTCCAGGCCCTCATACTGCACCTCGCCGGAGAAACCTTCTGCCCCTATAATGTTTACCATAATAGAAGGAAGGATGGCATCGGTATTGCCCAGCGGATAGCCAAGCATGATGCGCCACAGCATATCAAACTGCGAGCTATAATGTGCTTCGATCGTATGATGCCCGCTGTTGTGTACCCTCGGGGCTGTTTCATTCACCAGTACATCGCCATTTTTATCTACAAACATTTCCACCGCAAATATGCCGGGTGATTTAAAATTCCTTACCACGGAAATAGCAATGGCTTCCACCTTGTAAAGGCTTTGGGTACTTAATTCGGCCGGACAAAGCTGGTAGTCGAGCAAGTTCAGGTCGGGATCAAACAGCATTTCCACCGGTGGGTACAACGCTGTTTCTCCTTTCTCATTCACCGCCACCATCTGGGCGATCTCTTTATGAATCTGTACCATCTTTTCCAGTACAGATGGGGCATCAAAGCCTTTGGCTATATCCTCCTTCGTTTTTAATAATTGAACACCTTTGCCATCATATCCTCCTTCGCCTAACTTATGCACCGCCGGAAGAAAATCTTCTGCCTGATTTAATTCAGCAGCATTTGTTGTGATCCTGAAATCTGCCGTGGGTATCTGGTGCTGCTGGTAGTATTGTTTTTGCAGTATTTTATTCTTGATCGTTTTCAGTACCCACGGTTTGGGATATACTTTTACACCTTCTGCTTCCAGTTTTTCCA
>CALSAT010000429.1:0-3687 GCA_943372905.1 Bacteroides fragilis
TTCTTTATCAAACAATCCTACGGAGAAGATCCGATAAAGAACAGGATGTACGGATTTGATATCGACTATCGAAATAACCTGCCCCGCCTTACCAAATGGCTGGATAAATTGCCCTTTTATTCCACCAGGACCATGTCCTCCGTAACAGCCTATGGTGAAGTGGCGGTGCTTGATCCCGGCCATGCCAGGCAGATCAACGGTACCAACAGCGATGGCGAAATAGAAAGGGGCGGACAGGTATATATCGATGACTTTGAAGGCACCCGTGCCGGTATCGA
Source organism: Bacteroides fragilis (assembly GCA_943372905.1). Taxonomy (GTDB): domain Bacteria; phylum Bacteroidota; class Bacteroidia; order Chitinophagales; family Chitinophagaceae; genus JJ008. The sequence continues at coordinate 279 of CALSAT010000429.1, forward strand.
TCTCCGTTTTCCGCTGATAAGCTGGACACTCGCTTCCATTCCCCAGGGCAATGGCTTATTTACTGAATCAGCACTGAACAATGATCTGCGAAGCGGCTATAACCGGGCAAAAATGTCCTGGTACAACATCGAGTCAATACTGCAGGAAAGAAATGCCAATAACCCCATCAAGGATGTAGATGAACTGTCGAAACCGGAATCGAGACAGGTATTGCAAAAAGAGATATTTCCGAGAAGAAGCACCCAGTTTGGCGAGGGCCTGCTTACTACTTTCGACCTGGCCTTTTATCCCAAAGACCGTGGCCCTTATAATTTCCAGACAGATCCTGCTAAAATAAATGCCAATGGCAAGTTGCTCGATCCAAGAAGAGCATGGGGCGGACTGATGCGCAATATCGACCAGACAGATTTCGAAACCGGTAATATAGAATATATCGAGTTCTGGATGATGGATCCGTTCATTGACAGGGTTCGCTATCCTCACTCAGGCGGTAAGTTATATTTCAACCTGGGAAATATATCTGAGGATATAGTAAGAGATGGTAAACGCTTATATGAAAATGGTTTGCCTACCCCCACTATTCCATCACCGGTTGATAACACTACCGTTTGGGGCAAAGTACCTTCTAACCCATTGCAGGTAACCAATGCCTTTAGTAATGAACCCACCGACAGGGTATTTCAGGATGTGGGCTATGATGGTTTGCAGGACGAAGAAGAGAAAACAAAATTTGCCAACTACCTGACTGCACTACAAACCAACTTTGGTTCAGGCTCACCCATATTCCAGAGCGCCAATGCAGACCCTTCAGCTGATAATTTCAAACCCTACAGGGATATCTCTTTTGACGGAGCCAACCCCGCCGGGATACTGCAGCGGTATAAGAATATCAATAACCCGCATGGCAACTCACCCATCGCAGAAAACAACACACAGTTTGTAAATGCCTTTACTCAATACCCTGATGCGGAAGAACTGAACCGTGACAACACCATGAATGAGGTAGAAGAGTATTTCCAGTACGAAGTGGACATCCAGCCCAATATGGGGCCAGGCATCACCCAATATATCACCGATGTAAGAACTCCAACTATTACGCTGGCCAACGGGCAGCAGCGTACAGAAAAGTGGTACCTCTTCCGCATACCAATAGATCAGTTTACCACCAAAGTGGGCAATATCCCTGACTTCAAATCCATCCGTTTTATCAGGATGTTTGCCTTCGGTTTTGAAGATTCAGTAGTAATGCGTTTTGGTAAACTGGAACTGGTGCGTAACCAATGGAGAAAATTCAGAAGTAAAATAGACCAGACAGGTCAGTTTGTAAACCTGCCTATTCCTGACCCTACTACCGTAAATGTGCTGGCAGTGAATATCGAAGAGAATGACCAGCGGGATCCCATCCCTTACCGTATTCCGCCGGGCATTGAAAGACAACAACAACTGAGTAACAATAACGTAGCCTTGTTCCTGAACGAGCAGTCGCTGAGTATGCAGGTATGCGGACTTCCCAAAGACGAGGCCCGTGGTATTTTCAAAACGCTGAACCTGGACATCCGCCAGTATGGAAAAATATCCATGTTCATCCATGCCGAATCAGTTCCTACTGCCGCACCAGTAGAGGATGGCGACCTGAGCGCTGTGATTCGTATCGGTAACGACTTTTCCGGTAACTATTATGAAGTAAAGATTCCCCTGAAAATAACGCCTGCAGGCACCACGGATTCAGCACTTATTTGGCCAAGGCAAAACTATCTCGACTTCTCATTGAAAGACCTGACCGATATGAAGCAGCGTCGTGACAGACAGGGGCTGCCACCGGGTACCTATTACCAGGAAACACTGCCCAACGGACGCAGCTATGCCATGATCGGAAATCCCAACTTAGGTGAAGTAAGAGGTATGCTGATGGGTGTGGAGAATATTAACCAGGAAAGTATTTGTACAGAAATATGGTTCAATGAACTCAGGCTATCCCAACTGGATGAAGAAGGTGGATGGGCAGCATTGGCAAGGGCAGATTTCAGGCTGGCCGACCTGGCCACCATTACACTGGCCGGTACAGCAAGGAGCAGGGGCTTTGGTACACTGGAACAGCGGGTAAATGAACGCAGCCGGGAAGATGTGTACACGTTTGATGTATCAGGAACTATAGAAGCAGGTAAGCTGCTGCCTAAAAAATTAGGATTGCAGATACCCGTATATGCAGGCTTGAGCCAGATCAGCAGCACGCCGGAATATGATCCTTATGCACTGGATATTAAACTGAAAGAAAAATTACAGGACTATAGTGGAAAAGAGAAAGATTCCATCCGCAGTACAGCGCAGGATAAAACGACCATTAAAACATTCAACCTGACCAATGTCAGAAAACTGAAAACAGATGGTAAGCGGCCTAAGATATGGAGCTTGTCCAATTTTGATTTCAATTATTCTTATATACAAACGCTCAACCACAACCCGCTGATAGAAAGAGATGAACTGCGCCGTACCCGTGGAGCAATTGGTTATACGTATGCACCACAAACAAAACCGTTTGAGCCATTCAGAAAGTTGATCAAATCAAATTCAAAATGGCTGTCGCTGATAAAAGATGTGAACTTTAACTATGCACCGTCACAGCTTTCCTTCAAGGCAGATATCTTCCGGCAGTTCGGCGCCACCCGTCCGAGAAATGTAGGCGGCGGACCTTACAAAATACCAGAGACCTACAACAAATACTTTACGTTCGACAGGTATTATATTATGCAGTGGAACCTTACCCGTTCCATTACCATCGACTTTAGCGCCACTAACAGGGCCCGGATAGATGAACCGGCCGGACGCATCGATACAAAAGAAAAGAAAAGCTTGGTTCGTGACAATGTGTTCAAAGGAGGCCGTAATACCGACTACAGCCAGGATGTAACTATTAACTACAACCTGCCTACTAACAAAATACCGCTGCTGGACTGGACCTCCATCCGGGCAAGTTATAACACCAAATATAACTGGCTGGCCGGCTCCTTATTGGCCAGAACAGATTCGGTGAACCTGGGTAACACCCTTGGCAATACACAAACAAGGACCATCAACGGGGAGTTTAAGTTTGAAGAACTCTATAACAAATGGAGGTTCCTACGGGCCGTAAATACTAATGCGCCTCCGCAACCCGGTGGTAACCGTGCCGGTGGCGGAAAAAATGATGGCGATAATAAAACCGGCGGCAAGGGAAAGAACAATAAAAATAAAGGCGAAAGCAATCCCCAGATACAGGGACAACAACAGCAACAGCTGAACCAGCAAGACGCCAATCCCACCGCAGCCAAACCGGATACGATACGTAACAAGAAAGGCAAGATCATCAGGATCAAAAAGCCAAAGGTGAAAAAGGTGAAGAAAGTAAAGGAGAAGAAGAATCCAAACGAA
>CALSAT010000430.1:0-3680 GCA_943372905.1 Bacteroides fragilis
CCTCCTTTACCGATATAGATAACGATGGCTGGAAAGACCTGGTGGTGGCCGGCGAATGGATGGCGGTAAAAGTATTCAGGAATAACAAGGGTAAGTTTACTGCCACAGATATTGCAGGGTCAACCGGACTTTGGCAATCAGTAAAAACAACGGATGTAAACGGTGATGGTTTCATGGATATTCTGGCTGGCAACTGGGGCTGGAATAATAAATTTTGGGCGGGCAAGAACGGCCCACTAAAACTATATGTAAAAGATTTTGATAACAATGGCTCTACCGAACAGATACTGGCTTATACTATCGATGGAAAGGAGTATCCGTTCCTGGCGAAAGACGAATTGGAACGGGCTTTGCCGGTACTAAAGAAGGCCTACCTTAAATATAGTGATGTGGCAGGAAAAACTGTACAGTATATGTTTTATGACCTTTTCAAAAATTATTCAGAATTGAAAGCAGAAGTATTGGCATCCTCCTGCTTTATTAATGACGGAAAAGGAAATTTTAAACGAATGGACCTGCCTGTCGAATTGCAGACCTCACCAATATTTGCTTTTGAACCAACCGTAAAAGGAGGCAATAGCAGTTATATCGCAGCCGGTAATTTCTTTGGCACTATTCCTTACGAAGGCAGGTACGACGCCTTATCACCAACGGCTTTTTCGTTTGAAAAGAAATCAGCCGGTTTCATTAACCAGTTCAGCATCCCAACATTTGACGGAGAAGCAAGGGATATTAAATGGCTGAACACAACTGGAGGCCAGCAGTTATTACTTATTGCAAGAAATAACAAACATATTAAGTTTTACAAGAAGGCAAATTGGTAGCTGTATTGGCGACTGGATTGTTTACAAAGAACTATGTCATAGCCCGGTATTACGAAATAAATTATAGTGTATGAAAAAGGTATCGAAGTTCTATTTACCGCTGTTCTCTTTTTTTATTCTTTTTTTTTGTGGGGATTGCTCCCGAAATAATGGAGGGGGTGACCCCACTCCGCCACCACCACCACCGGCTACTAACGATATGGATCTATGGATGACAAAGGCCGATCAGTCTGCCTTGTTGCAAAAGCAAACTGCCACACTTTCTTTCGGTACTAGCAGCAACGCCTATCCTTTTGTAGAGGTGGACTCCACTATTAGTTATCAATCAATAGATGGGTTTGGATACACATTAACAGGCGGCAGTGCTTTTCTACTTAAGAATATGACAGCTACAGCCAGGGCCGCTTTATTGAACGAATTATTTGGCACCGGCGCCAACTCAATCGGCATCAGTTATCTGAGAGTGAGTATCGGGGCTTCTGATCTAAGTCAAACAGTTTTTAGTTATAACGATATGCCAGCCGGACAGACCGACCCCACACTTGCTAATTTCAGCTTGTCCAAGGATACTGTTGATCTTATTCCCATATTAAAAGAAATACTGGCAATCAATCCCAATATAAAGATCATGGGTTCTCCATGGAGTGCACCTGTATGGATGAAAGATAATGGCAGTTCAATCGGTGGTAATTTACAACCTGCTTATTACGGGGTGTATGCAAATTATTTTGTGAAATATATCCAGCAAATGCAGGCCAAAGGAATTCCCATACATTCCATAACAGTACAAAATGAACCACAGCATGGAGGAAACAATCCCAGTATGGTAATGTCAGCCACGCAACAAGCTGATTTTGTAAAAAACCATCTGGGGCCTGCCTTTCAGGCGGCCGGTATTTCCACCAAGATCATTATCTGGGATCATAACTGTGATAACCCCAATTATCCGATATCAATACTGAACGATGCTGCTGCAAAAGCATTTATAGATGGCTCAGCTTTTCATTTGTATGCTGGTGATATTTCAGCCATGTCGAATGTGCACACGGCGCATCCGGACAGGAATCTTTATTTTACCGAACAATGGACCAGTTCTACCGGCTCTTTTGGAGGTGATCTTGGCTGGCATATAAAAAATGTGATTGTTGGTTCTGTAAGAAACTGGAGTAAGGTAGCGCTGGAATGGAACTTAGCTAACGATCCGGCGTTTGGGCCACATACATCGGGCGGGTGTACACAATGCAAGGGGGCTTTAACGATCAATGCTTCATCCTTTACCCGCAATGTCAGCTACTATATCATTGCACATGCTTCTAAGTTCGTGCCCGCAGGTTCAGTGCGCATTGCCAGCAGCCTTGTGGCCAATTTGCCCAATGCGGCGTTTAAAACACCTGATGGTAAAAAAGTGCTTATTGTTTTGAATGACAATGCTTCCGCTTTTGGATTTAATATACGATTCAAGGGGAAATGGGTTTCCACTTCTTTGCCTGCCGGCGCAGTAGGAACTTATACCTGGTAATAAACTTATAAAACTATAGTATGAAAAAGATCTTTTTCGTTTTCGCTGTCGTTGCATTCGCTTCCTGTTCCGATAAAAATGAGAAAACCAGTGCATCGTCCACACCTGCTTTTTCTACCGAAGGGAAAAAAGTTATAGTGTATACTACTGCCGACAGCACTGCTTACCGGTTATCTGTAACTGATACCTTGGAGTTCAAGGAAAAAGGCCAGCCATTTGAAAATGAAGTATCAGTATTCGTTGATCCCGGAAAAACCTTTCAAACATATTTCGGTACAGGAGCTGCACTAACAGATGCTTCGGCAGAAACCTTTTATAAACTTCCCAAAGAAAAACAGCAAGAAGTACTCACTGCTTTTTTTGACAAAGAGAAGGGTATTGGCTATACAGTGGCCCGTACGAACATCAACAGTTGCGATTTTAGCAGTGATATGTACACGTATGTAGCGGATAATGACAAAGAGCTAAAAACATTTAGTATTGAACACGACAGAAAGTTTAAAATTCCTTTTATTAAGGAGGCGATGAAAGCGTCCGGTGGCAAACTGCGTTTATTTGCCAGCCCCTGGAGCCCTCCCGCCTGGATGAAGGATAACAATGATATGCTTCATGGCGGTAAACTCAAACCAGCGTTCTATAGTAGCTGGGCCACGTATTATACTAAATTCATTAAAGAATATGAAAAGGATAGTGTGCCTGTTTGGGGCATCAGTATACAAAATGAGCCAATGGCCACTCAGCGGTGGGAAAGTTGCCTGTATACTGCCCAGGAGGAAACGGATTTCCTGAAAAACCATTTAGGACCCACTATGGAGAAAGAAGGCCTGAAAGATAAAAAGATCATTGTGTGGGATCACAACCGTGACCTTATCTATCAGCGGGCACAAACTTATTTCAACGACCCGGAGGCTGCAAAATATGCCTGGGGTATCGGCTTTCACTGGTATGAAGACTGGAGCGGGGGTACACCCATGTATGAAAACCTGCGCAGGGTATATGAAGCTTTTCCTGATAAAAATATATTTTTTACCGAGGGCTGTGCAGAAAGTTTCAATGCCAGCCGCTACAATGCCTGGGTGCTGGGAGAAGAATATGGCCGCAGTATGATCAATGATTATAATAATGGGATGGTTGGCTTTACCGACTGGAACATAATACTTGATGAAACCGGCGGACCTAATCATGTACAGAATTTTTGTTTCGCCCCAGTGCATGGTGATACAAAGACGGGACAGCTGACTTATACAAATTCTTATTATTATATCGGACATTTTTCGAAGTTCATTGAGCCTGGTGCCAAACGGATTGCAGCTACCGCCAGCAGAAGCCAGTTGCTA
>CALSAT010000431.1:0-3680 GCA_943372905.1 Bacteroides fragilis
TAATATCCTGTTTTACTACAGGATCGAATAAATTTTTTATTTCCATGATTTACGAATTGAATTGCAAGGTCGCTATTATTCTTAAAATAAAAAAGCCCGGAACAGAAATACTCCGGGCCACAGTTTATAAAGGAGAATCATTTTCTTGGTGATTCTAAAGCGGCCTGTGCAGCAGCTAACCTGGCTATGGGCACCCTGAAGGGTGAGCAGCTTACATAGTTCATTCCAATTCGGTGGCAAAATTTTACACTTTCCGGATCGCCGCCATGTTCACCGCATATGCCAACTTTTAGTTTTGGTTTAGTTTGACGTCCTCTTTCAACTCCTATTTTTATTAATTCACCCACACCTGCCTGGTCAATGGTCTGGAACGGATCAGACGGCAGCAGTTTAAGGTCAAGATATTTGGGAAGAAAGCCCCCAATATCATCTCGGCTGAAACCAAAACTCATTTGAGTTAGGTCATTGGTACCGAAACTGAAGAAATCTGCTTCTTCCGCCATGCTGTCTGCTTTTAATGCAGCCCGCGGAATTTCTATCATTGTTCCATACAGATACGGAATCGTTTTCATCTTCATTTTTTCACAAGTTTCTTTGTACACTGTATTTACAATAGCCCTTTGGTGTCTTAGTTCATGTTTGCCGCAAGTAACCGGTATCATTATTTCAGGCATCGCTTTTTTCCCACTTTTGATCAATTCGGCAGTAGCTTCAAAAATCGCCCTTATCTGCATTTCTGTTATTTCGGGATAGCTGATACCCAGCCGCACACCTCTGTGACCAAGCATTGGGTTGTTTTCATGTAAGGCCAGTACCCTTCTTTTTAATACACTCATGCTGATCCCTAATTCTTTGCTTAACTGGTGCAGTTTTTCGGAGTCATGCGGAACAAATTCATGCAATGGTGGATCCAGTAAACGGATAGTGACCGGATGGCCATTCATTACCTTCAATGTATCCTTAATGTCTTTTTTTACATACTTGAACAGTCCATTTAATGCTTCTCTTCTTTCTTTTTCTGTTTTGCTCACGATCATTTTTCGAAGTAAAAACAATGGCTGATCGCTTCCCTCACCATAGAACATGTGTTCTGTCCGGAAGAGTCCAATACCTTCAGCGCCAAATTTTAACCCCTGCGCAGCATCTTGTGGAGTCTCCGCATTGGTGCGTACGCCCATCACTTTTATTTTATCCACCAATTTCATCAGGTCTTTATAGGATTGGTTTTTGTCAAGGTCAATATCAACCAACCCCATGCTTCCTTCATATACCAGGCCTTTTGTCCCGTTCAGACTTAACCAGTCGCCTTCATGAACGATGGTGCCATCCTTGGCCTTGAAAGTTTTTGTTTCACCGTGAATTTCTATATCACTGCAACCAACAATGCAGCACTTACCCCATCCTCTTGCCACTAATGCAGCATGTGAGGTCATTCCTCCTTTGGTGGTAAGAATGGCTTGTGACTTATGCATGCCATCCACATCTTCCGGAGAAGTTTCTTCACGGACGAGAATTACTTTTTCTCCTTTCGACGCCCATTCAACAGCATCAGCAGACGAGAAAACCACCCGCCCTTTGGCACCACCGGGACCGGCCGGTAAACCTTTGGCAATTGGTTTTGTAACCAGTTCAACTTTAGGATCCAGCATCGGGAGCAGTAGTTCAACGAGCTGGTTAGGAGCCACTCTCATAATTGCTGTTTCAGCTGAGATGAGTTTTTCTTTATACATATCAACGGCCATTCGAACGGCAGCAATACCATTGCGCTTGCCAACCCGGCATTGCAGCATGTACAGTTTTCCTTTTTCAATGGTGAACTCTATATCCTGCATGTCTTTGTAATGGCGTTCCAGTCTTTTCTGATAGCTGAACAGTTCTTTATACAGTGTGGGCATTAATTTTTCCAGTGAGGTGAAATGTTTGCTCTGATCATTCATGGAATATTCATTCACCGGCGCCGGTGTTCTGGTGCCCGCCACCACATCTTCACCTTGTGCGTTGACTAAATACTCACCGTAAAATTTATTTTCACCATTACCCGGATTCCTGGTAAACGCTACTCCGGTACAACTTCCTTCACCCATATTACCAAATACCATAGCCTGCACATTTACGGCGGTTCCCCATTCATCAGGTATCTTTTCAATACGCCGGTATTCAATAGCCCTTTTGCCATTCCAGCTGGAGAAAACAGCACCAATACCTCCCCAAAGCTGCTCCCAGGGATCATCCGGAAAATCTCTTCCCAGGACTTTCTTTACTGTTTTCTTATAGTCCTTTACCAGGTCTTTCAGTTCTGCAACCGTAAGGTCTGTATCGCTGGCATATCCCTGTTTATGTTTGATATGTTCGAGCTTTTCGTCCAGCATTTTACGGATGCCTTTGCCATGCTTCACTTCTATGCCTCCTGCTTTCTCCATTACAACGTCAGCATACATCATGATGAGCCTTCTGTAAGCGTCATAAGCAAACCGCTCATCACCACTTTGGGCAATAATACCTTTAATGGTATTTTCATTGAGGCCTACATTCAACACGGTTTCCATCATCCCCGGCATACTTCTCCTTGCCCCGGAACGAACGGATACAAGTAAGGGATTTGTTACATCACCAAATTTCTTACCGGTCAGCTTTTCCATTTTGGCCAATGCCTCTTCTGCCTGGATCTTTAATGTTTTGGGATATGTTTTTTTGTGATCGTAATAATAAGTGCAGACCTCAGTAGTAACAGTAAAGCCGGGCGGTACAGGGAGACGGAGGTTGGAGTGTCCTGCCATTTCTGCAAGATTGGCCCCTTTGCCGCCTAACAGATTTTTCATTGATTCGTTTCCATCGGCTTTGCCGCCGCCGAAAAAATAAACATACTTTCCGGCTTTCGTTTTTGTTGCCATAATATAAAAGCTTTTTGTGCTTTGCATAGTTATGACTTGATGCAGGGAATAGTGAAAACACAGGTCAGAGATGACCTTGATTCTTGTCAGTAAAGTAAAGCCAGCCTGGTGGGTGAATCAGGTATGTTCGTAATAGGGTATCTCATCGTGGCTGGAAGCTTCCTTTTGCTGCCAGTATGCCTGGGTAACTATATGCCCGTCTTTTGTTTTTAGCATCCTCCCAAAAATAGCATTGACGGTATTAAAGGTATAATCTGTTACTCCAACAGTAAATGTTTCAGGAACTGGTGGCAGAGGCGAGGGAGGTGTGGCTACTTCTCCTTCTTTAGGGGCAGGTGCTGGAGCGGCTTTTGGAGCCGGCGTGGGAACAGCTACAACTGTATAGCTATTGTATTCGAGTAATTCCTTGAGGAAAGCCAGCCTCTCCGGGGTTACATTTTTCTCTACGATACCGCATTTAACACCATTCAGTTCTTCAAACTCATGATTTTTATTGAGTGCCATACTATCGCAATTTTTGAATATAATCAAATATCCAGCTCAGCAGACCTGTCAGGATGATGCCTGCTGCGCAAATGATTAAACCCAGTTTTACCGCTGGTGATATTTTTATTTTTTCAACTGGTGTTTCATTTTTGTCCATGAACACTGCCCGTATCACCCGGAGGTAATAGTACAATGAAATGATCATATTCAATGCGGCCACAGCAATGAACCAATATTCAGCTTTGGCACCACCGGTAGTTAATAAGAATAATTTACCAAAAAAACCGGCCGTTGGCGGAATGC
>CALSAT010000432.1:0-3679 GCA_943372905.1 Bacteroides fragilis
AGTGGTTCATTCTCAGCTGATCTTTTACATTGGCTGAAGGTCAGGAGTGCAACAGCCGAACCTATTGAAATGACCTTGACTAAACTCATAAAGGCGTTGTTTGATACCAGGCGGACTAAAATCATGCCGCAGAGTTACCCAATTTACGGTTTACCGGCAATAATACTTGACTAACCGAAAATTTACTTTGCCGAACTGCTGAAAGCACTAATTTTATGTTCTAATAAAAACTACTACAATGAAAGGAACCCGTAATGTAACCTTACTAGTTATCGTTGGCTTATTGCTCATACTGGGTGTATGGGGCTGCAATGGCTATAATGGTGTGGTGAAGCAGGATGAAAATGTAAAGAAGGCCTGGAACAACGTAAATACTGAATATCAAAAACGATCAGACCTGGTAGGAAACCTGGTAAACACTGTAAAAGGTGCTGCGAATTTTGAACAGGAAACTTTGACAAGGCTGGTGGAAGCAAGGGCAAAAGCAACCTCTGTAAATTTTACGGCTGATCAGCTTACTCCTGAGAACATCGCCAAGTTTCAGCAGGCGCAAACCCAGATGTCTGGTGCACTGAGCAGGTTACTGGCTGTAGTAGAGAACTACCCTGACCTAAAAGCTAACCAGAACTTCCTTCAATTGCAGGGCCAATTAGAAGGAATTGAAAATGATGTGCGTAATTCACGTAAGACATTTAATGAGGCTATCAATACATATAATACCAAAGTGCGGTCTTTCCCGATGAATATACTGGCAGGTATGTTTGGCTTCAAATCTAAAGAGGGCTTCAAAGCAGATGAAGGGGCCGAGAAAGCTCCTAAAGTTCAATTCTAATTGCTGAATTCATGCAAAAGAAAAGATATGCCGGTTATATTACCGGTGGCATTTTTGTATTGCTGGGTATCATCATCATAGTTACTTATAACTCCCTGGTAAAAAAGGAAGAGGTGATAAAAAAGCAATGGGGTGAAGTGCAAAACACTTACCAGCGCAGGCTGGACCTTATTCCCAATCTTGTGAATGTGGTGAAAGGGGTTTCTGAATTTGAGCAAAACACCCTCGAAAAGATTGCACAAGCCAGAAGCAATGCCCTTAAAGGGTTATCCAACGATGAGCTGACAGCAGAGAATTATCAGCAACAGAAACAATTGCAGGATACGCTGGCGGCTACGGCCAACCGGCTCATTATCCAGATAGAAAAATATCCTACCCTGAAAGGAACAGCTGCTTATTCGGGTTTGCAAACACAATTAGAAGGAACAGAGTACAGGATAAAGATCGCCAGGAACGATTTTAATGCGGCCGTGGCAACATACAATAACAAAGTAAGAAGTTTCCCGGCCAACCTGGTGGCGGGCATATTTGGCTTTAAAAGAAAAGAAGGTTTTACGGCAGATGCAGGAACGGAAAAGGCGGTGGAGATAAATTTTAAATAAAAAAACGTGAAGCTATTTCCCTGGCAAAAAAAGAAATCGCTGCTCAATGAAGAGGATTCAAGGCTGGTGGTAAAAGCTATCCGGCAGGCAGAAAAGAGCACCAGTGGTGAGGTAAGAGTGTTTGTGGAAAGCCGTTGTGCCTGGGTGAATGCGATGGACCGTGCGGCAGAAATATTCTTTTCGCTGAAAATGGATAAAACAGAGGCCAGAAACGGCACACTTGTTTATATTGCCCTGAAAGACAGGCAGCTTGCTGTTTTTGGTGATGAGGGTATTCACAAGAAGGTAGGTTCGGAATACTGGAATAAGATTGTGGCAGATATGCTGAAGGATTTTAAAGATGAACATTATGGCAAAGGCATTGCAGAATGTGTGATCCAGATCGGCAACGCATTGCAAACCTATTTCCCATTTGATAAAGAAACGGACAAGAACGAATTACCAGACGAAATTGTTTTCGGAAGATAAATTAATGAAGCGCCTACTAGTAATACTAACCCTGCTTTTTTCTTTCTGTGCCTCTGCACAATTGGAAAAAATAATTGCAACACCTCCCAACCCTCCCAAGCTTGTTAATGATTACACTAACACTTTAACTCCCCAGCAAGCCCAGGCTCTTGAGACTAAGTTATACCGCTACGATGACAGTAGTTCTAACCAGATTACCATAGTGATAGTGGATAAGCTGGATGGATATAATGTGAAAGATGCTGCCGTAGAACTGGGCCGTAACTGGGGTGTAGGCAACAAGGATTTCAATAATGGGGTAGTGATACTGGTAGCTAAAGGCGACCGGAAAATTGCTATTCAGGTGGGCTCCGGATTAGAGGGAGCAGTTCCTGACCTTACCGCAAAAAGTATTATTGATAACCGCATCACTCCGAATTTCAAAAGTGGTAATTATTACCGCGGACTAGAGGAGGCAACTGATGATGTCATAAAAGCTACAGAAGGAAAATATAAAGCTCCTGCGAATTATGGTAAAAAGAAGAGCAAGGGCCTTCCTATAGGAACGATCATACTAATTGTGGTAGTTCTTATTATTGTTTTTGGTGCCGGAGCCGGTGGAGGTGGTACCTATGTATCTCGCGGCGGTTTTACCGGATGGTCAGGAGGCGGAGGCGGCGGAGGTTGGTCCGGTGGAGGAAGCAGCAGTGGCGGTGGATTCGGAGGCTTTGGCGGTGGAAGCTTTGGCGGTGGCGGTGCCAGCGGGGATTGGTAGCGGCAATGAATTATGCAAGATGAGCTAAGTTGGATATATAAAAAAGCAAAAGCCTTCCCGATAAGAGAAGGCTTTTGCTTTATACTGAGAAATTCTTCTTCGCTTTAAAATCCTTTTTTATCCTCTTCCGGAAGCTTTGATTTGATATAATTCACCAAATCCTGTACACCCGCATCACCAGCATTTTCTTTTGCTTCTTTACTTTTCTTGGTGAGTATGCCTTTCAGCACCATGCCATTAATAAAAGGATCAGTCTGGTTACGGAAGTTTTCAGGAATGGCATCCCGAAACTTAACGATCTCATCAATACCCCACTTTATCTTATCAGTATTTTTGATCGCTGCTAAATAAGTACCCAGCCCATTCAATGCCTGGAATTTGCCCTGGCTCAATGGCATTTTAGCAAAATCGCCTATAATCTTATCTGCCATGCTTTCGTCACCAGATTTTAGGATCTCGTTCATCACTACTTCCTGCAGCACACCCTTCATCGGGGTATCGGCCAGTTTTTTTACAAGCGCAGTGGCTGCAGGAGCATCTGCTTTTTGCAAGGCTGCTAACGCATTACCTGCTACTGTATAGGAAGAGTCATTTACCGCTGATTTAAAGAGTTCTGCATATTCAGGCTTTTTATACTCCCCCAATTTGTCGATAGCAGCAGCTCTTACGGTTGATTTCTTATCTGTTTTGGCGATAGTAGCTAATACGGGTTCAAAGCTTTTTTTCACCGCCTCTTTCCGCAGGTCAACTTTACTAATGGCCAGGTTGCGAAGTCCGTGAAATTTGTCATTCAATGCGGTTTTGATAAGCTCAACGGCTTTGGGGTCGTCTAATTTTTTCGAAGCAAAATCAATAGCCTCTCTTCTGTCTATATAGCTACCGGCATATTTGTACTGGTGAATATAGTTGTCCAGTGTTTTATTAGTTTCCTTTTTTATCCAAAGGGTTATCTTATCCGCATCCATATTTATAAGGTCGGGCCTTTTGGTATAGTTAAACGTAAATGTATCTGCTGCATTTTTT
>CALSAT010000433.1:0-3653 GCA_943372905.1 Bacteroides fragilis
ATAAACTGATAGCGGATGCGTATGCTGCCAAAAATGATTTTGGTAATGCCTACCGCTACAATAACCTGCATGAAGCATTGAAGGATAGTTTACTGAATGAAGAGAACATCCGGCAGATCAATGAAATGAATGCCGTGTATGAAAAAGGGAAGCAACAACAAAAGATAGGAGAGCTGACTACTAAAGTTTCCACTACAGAAGAAAAAGCAGAGAAAAACAGGCAACTGCGGAACTTATTTTTGTTGTCATCGGTCTTTTTGCTGGCCCTGGCCGGCTTTGCCATGTATGCTTATACAATTAATAAAAAGAAAAATGCATTGCTGGCAAAGCAGAAGCTTGAAATACAGCAGTCACTTGTTGAAAAAGAAGTGCTGATGCGGGAAATTCATCACCGGGTAAAAAATAATTTGCAGGTGGTTACCAGTTTACTCAACCTGCAATCACATTATATTGATGATGAGAAGGCTTTTTCGGCGGTGCAGGCAGGCAGAAACCGGGTGCAGTCCATGGCGCTGATACACCAGTTCTTGTACCGGGAGGTGAGTAATCTAACCTCGTTGCGTATTAAGGATTACATCAGTGAATTGCTTACGTACATTGAAGACTCCAATGAAAAGGAAACAAAGAGCATTATACTGCAACAGAACATATATGATGTGGAACTGGATATTGATACGGTAGTACCGCTGGGCCTCATCATTAACGAACTGGTGACGAATGCTTACAAATACGCATTTGAAGAAAAGGGCAGTGGTACGATCAGAGTTAGTTTTACCCGCCAGCCGGATACTGATGGATATTTGCTGCGGGTGGCTGATGATGGTGTCGGCATGCAGGAAGAATTGACCCGTCAGAAAAGCCGTTCCTTTGGCTATAGAATGATAAGGGCCTTTACGGAAAAACTGGAAGGCAAGCTGACAATCGACACAGCAAATGGAACGGTGGTTTCATTATTTATTCCAGCCATAAAAACCGAAAGGCTATGAGTGAAGTAAATGTGCTGATAGTAGAAGACGAGCCGATGGTGGCAGAGGATATTGCTGAGGCTCTGAACAATATCGACTTTAAAGTATCGGCTGTTGTTTATACGGAGAAGGCGGCATTGGAAGAGTTGTTGCAAAACACTCCTGATATTGCCCTGTTGGATATTAACCTGAAGCATGGAAAAGAGGGTATCCAGATAGCCGAGGAAATAAACCGGCGTTATCATATTCCGTTTGTGTACCTGACGGCTTATTCTGATAAACTGACATTGGAAATGGCGCAGCATACACAGCCTGCGGGTTACCTGGTGAAACCATTTACCGAGAAAAACCTTTTTGCCACACTGCAACTGGCCTTATTGAATCATGGCAAACGGTTGAAAGATGCTTTCTCCTTACCAGCCCTGGATAAAATAAATAACAAACTCACAGTGCAGCTCAGCGAGAGGGAATATGATCTCCTGGCCAGGATATTTGAAGGTCTTACCACTAAACAAATGGCGGAGCAATTATTTATTGCTGTCAGCACCGTAAAAACACATATCCGCAATATCTATCTCAAACTTGATGTTATCAATCGCAGCGGCGCTATTGCCCGGATACGGGAGTTGATGCTTCGTTGATATGCAACTCGTTCATTTTCTGGCTTGTGATTGAGTTCCAAGAAAGCTTTTGAACCACATAGAAATAATAGCAACATAGTAATTCGCATAGCTATTTGTTCTTTTATGTGGCCTGTACGCCTATGTAGTTAATCATTTCAAAACTAAAATATCCATTAAAATTCATCCTTTCGGCTGATACAATGCCTGTTTTTACAGCAGATTTTTATGCTATAAAAACAGACTACTATGAACCTTCGTTTGGTCCTTCTTTTCGTTGTCTTTCTTACTATTGCCAATAAGATACATGCGCAGCCTTCTGCTATCAAGTTCTCTGTGCCCAAAGCTGCTGATAACAGCCAGTGGGAAAATGCACCGTCAGGCAGTACCTGGTCCAGCTACAATAAAACTGTAAAGCTGCGGGTAAACCTTAGCCGTACTGGTGGTGATGGCTATGCCGGTAAAAAAATATTTATCAGTACAAAGATCCTGCATCCGACATCTCAGAATGAATTGAACAGCAAAATGGATGTATTTACTGTCAGCGCAAAAAACGAAGGGAAGTTTATTGAGTATTTCGTTATTGAGTACTCCTTTGAAGGGATATCTGGTCTTCCGGGTAATATTCCGTCCTGCCAGCTGAAGGTGGAGGTTCGTATTGATGATGTGGTGTTGGCTACAGTTACCAAAAAATATAAATACGAGTAAGCCTTTTTTATTAACCATTATCTCCATAAACATGAAGCGTATTATCATCACACCTTTATTGGTTTTATTCAGTCTTATCGGTTTAGGTCAATCCCTTTCTCCTGATACAAAGCTGGCTGTAAATACTATTTCCACTTTACTGCCACGAATGAAAATAAACGAGCAGTACACCCAGCCCATTGCCCCGGATGCATTTGCCAAAGTAAGAGAAGAGTGGGATGCATTCAACACCCTGCATACAGAAGTGGTAAATGCGTGGAATAAGATCCCGAAAACAGACTATAACAAACCGGAGGTACTGGCTATCCGTAAACCTTTGTCTGAACGGATCAATTTTTTTCAGCAATGGACCACACAACTGAAGGCTACACAGAAAATGATAAATGATAACCCGGCTGCTTATGCTGCTCCCGCACCAGTATTGTCAGAAAGCGGCAGGCAGAAACTGGCCCAGGCAGCTCCCTTATTAGCAACCATTGAATTGAAAAAGGAGTTTAGTGGTATATTGACACCAGCACAATATGTGCCGGCCTGCGAATGGTATTTAAAAACCAAGGGCAATTTCAATAAAGCATCTGGACTGTTGAATTCTTTACAAAAATTAGAAAGGCCCCACCCGGATGCATTGGTGATAGAAGAAAAGATATTGGAGATTCAATCTGTTTTTTTAAATGTTCAAAATCAATTAAAGGTAGTCGGTACAGCACAAGCTAACAGTGGTATCCGGAAAATGTGGTACGACGATGTACAGAAATATAAAGATGCGGTATTGATCTTTGCAGATGTACTGGGATTTGATTTGCCGCAGAACACTACCAACTCCTGGACACTGTTTGAGCTGAAGCCGGAGAATTATGAACAAACCATGAAAGACCTGGAAAGTCTTGCCGCTTTAATGACAGGAACGTACAAAGATGTGGTAGACAATCTTTCCAATCCATTTCAAACATTGGATAACTCTCCCTGTGTGTATCGTTTGGTGTCTGTCAACAGGAAAGCTTTATTACCAGAAGTGGTGAAGCTCTCTGCCTTACGTTTTATGACAAATGCCATGCATGGTGCTCCCCGCATCGAAGACTTAGAAAAAGAGGAAGGTTGGATTGATGGTGGATTTACACCAGCAGAAAGTAAAAAGCGATTAGCAGAAGTGAAATCAAGATTTATACCGGTATTGAAAAAGTCAGGCATTTCTGAAAAAGAGGCAAGTCTGGATAAACTGGATACGGCGTATAATGGTTTCTGGAGAAGAGCAGAAGAATTGGCCCCACAATGGGAATTTCCATCCGACGCCAATGCTACCGGTGATGCAAGAGCCAAAGCACTTTTTACCAATGAAATAAAAGCCGCCTATCCTGGTGTA
>CALSAT010000434.1:0-3652 GCA_943372905.1 Bacteroides fragilis
CCGTCTGCAGCACCGGGTGGGCTTTCTGTGGCGCTTTCATAAGGTACATCATAGTGCAGAGCACCTGGACTGGCTGGCAGCCCACCGGGAGCATCCGCTGGATACGATATATACCGTTGGCATTATCAACCTTCCCGCTATCTTACTGGGTTTTCCATTGGAGACCATTGCAGGCTTTATTGCCTTCCGGGGCATCTGGGCCATTTACATCCATTCCAATGTGCGCCTGCCCATCGGTCCGCTGCGTATGTTCATCGGGGCGCCGGAACTGCATCACTGGCATCATCATCTTGACCGTGATGCCGGCAACTATGCCAATATCTCTCCGCTGATGGATATCCTGTTCGGCACTTATACCTGCCCCGGACATGAGCCTGATAAATTTGGTATCAGGGAAGCGTTTCCTAAAAATTATCCGGCACAACTGATCCATCCGTTGCTGCCGCAATCCATCAGTGATAAGATACCCGGCCTGGCACCGGCCAAAGACATTGAAGCGGTAGCTGATTTCGATACATTTGCGCAAAATAATAATGATGCAAAAGGATGAGCAGAATGCCCTTCTGAAAGAATTACTCGGTCAGCTTGAATCATCAAAGCTGGCTTATCAGCAATACCTTGCGGGCGGGAAAACATTTCGCTTTGCTCAGGAATTAAAAAAGTATAACAGCGCCATCATGCTGCTCTTACATAAGAAGGGGCCTCTTCTTGCTGAAGCGCTGCAACCGGATGCTGCTGCATTATTGTTTCACTATCATGCGTGGACCACGAAATGGGAAGAACTGGCGGCTGCCACGAATCCGCAGCCGGATGATGTATTTGTATTTGAGAACGAGGTTACTTTTCCGCGGCAGGCCGCTGGCAACCTGGAGGCTGCGTATCTTAACTTGCAGGCAGACATCTGAATGATCAGAGCAGTCCTTTTTCCCGCAGCCGCTGTCTTTGTTTTTCCACTTTGATATTATGGCGTATCACATCCCAATATCCTTTGCCATACTCCACCAGTATCTCTGCACCTGCTGGTATGTCTTTACTGGCCTTGATAAATACCCGCAGGCCCACTTCTTCATACTCTGCATTATTGGTAATCCCTTTTATCCGCCGAAGCCCCCTGGCATCATTGGCATAGCGGGCCAATGCCCGTGGACGCCGGCTCGCATCTATCACATGGTTCCTTCTTACATAGTAGATATAGCCATTCTCGCCATCCACACTTTCTGCATCTTTCCAGGTACTGATCTTTCCTTTGTACTCCAGTATCCGTGTACCACGGGGAATGAACACCTTTGCAAACAGTCCCTTGCCTGCCTCCGGAAGGGTTGATTTCTTTACGATCACCTTTTTTTCGAGTAGCGCCATACGTAATAATCTTAATTTTTTACCGGCCGCAAAGATAACAGGTGGCAACTAACAAAAGAACCCGGTATTTTTGCGGAACGCAATTAAAATACACTTACCAGATGTTCCGATACTTATTATTCTTACTGCTGATGCCGGTGGCAGGGTTCTCTCAAAATTTTATTGGGAAATCAAAAGCCAGTGTGATGAAGCATTTGCAGCAGCAAAAGACTAAGAATGACAGCCTTGGCATTACCCTGACCTACACAGATTCCAGTATTACCTGCAAGGTACCGGCCGGTAAGACACAGGCCGCCGACTTTATCTATGAGTTTGGCCCCGACGGTAAATGCCGGATGGAAAAGGTAAGGGCCTCCTGCGATTCCTGTTTTAAGAAATACCTGCAGAGGGCCCTTGATCAAAAAAAATATAAATGGAAAAAGATCAACGATAACCAGTACGTTTCTAAATACTCCAAAAGAATAATGATAGAACTGCCGGCCGAGGGCAATGATTTCTCGTTTACTATCCTGCGTACCGGGTGGAGCAAAAAACTGTATGCTATTCTTATGAATTAGTCAGCGGCTTATTTCTCCAGCAGTCCATCCGCTTTCCATTGTTTGAAAACAGCGATCGTACTGTCGCTCAATTTAGTTGTTTTCCTGAACGGCATGAACCCTCTTTCACCGGGATTCAATTCTATACGGCGGATGATCTCATCAATATCTGCTTTTACATTGGCAAAATTATCATAGGGCCTTTTATTACCTCCTTTGGCCGGAATATGACAGGGCGCACAATTTTCAGCTATCAGCGTTTGCATATTCGCTTCGTAGCTCAGCTTGGGTACCGGTGTGGCAGCGGCTTTTTTAGTATTGCTGCAATTGGCAAATACCAATACCGATGCAGCAATGGTTCCGAGAATAAAAAATTTCTTCATGTTGGTTAATTTAAGCTTCAATATATCTAAAATTGTTTAAACGGTGATACCGACCATACAAACGAATTTAGTTTGCTGCCAGTTGCTTGCTCCCCGGTCAATTGGTAACTTTGAATTTCTGCCATGATCAACGCTACTGCTAAAACATATCGTAATGCATACGCCGGTTTGTCCAGGGAAACCTGGCTGCTGTCGCTTATTATGCTTATCAACCGCAGTGGCACTATGGTGGTCCCGTTCATGACGCTTTATCTTACCAGCAATGAGATGGGTTTTAGTGTTGGCAAGGCGGGTATTGTGTTTGGATTGTTTGGCGCCGGTGCTTTCAGCGGGGCCTGGCTTGGCGGCCGATTGACCGATAAGATAGGCTTTTACCCTGTTCAGTTATTTACATTGACCGTTGGCGGCCTTTTATTCTTTGCCCTTGGGCAAATGAAGTCCTATTCGCTCATCTGCGTTTTTACGTACCTGCTCAGTTTTGTGAATGAAGCATTCCGGCCGGCCAATTCCACCGCTATTGCCTTTTACAGTAAAGAAGAGAACCGCACCCGTTCGTATGCCCTCAACAGGCTGGCGATAAACCTGGGCTGGGCAGTGGGCAGCGGCCTCGGCGGTTTTATTGCCCATATTAATTATGAATTACTTTTTTGGGTAGATGGCTGCACTAATATCACTGCCGCACTGGTGATGTGGTTGTTTTTAAAACCAGTACAGTATAAGCCTTCGCAACAGGCCAGCAAAGGTGAACCTGCCCGGTCTGCCTATGCCGATAAAACATACCGGTCATTCGTATTGATAACGATGTTGTTTGCCAGTTGTTTTTTCCAGTTGTTCACCAACCTGCCGGTGTATTTTAAAAAAGAGCTGCATTTCTCCGAACCCTTTATTGGTTTCCTGATGGCCGCCAACGGTGTTATCATTGCCCTGGTGGAAATGGTACTGATCTATAAACTGGAAGCACACCGGCGGAACATGTTCTATATCACGATCGGTGTGGCAATGGTGGGCTTTTCCTTCCTGCTGTTGAATATTCCGGCTATACCCGTGGCGGTAGCCTGCACGATGATCTTCGTGGTAACGTTTGGAGAGATATTGTCGATGCCCTTCATGAACAGTTACTGGATCGCCAGGACGCAGACAGCTAACCGCGGCCAGTATGCCGCTTTATATACCATGGCATGGTCTGCTGCCCAAACACTGGGCCCCATGGGAGGCGCACAGGTGGCAGAGCAATTAGGCTTTACCGTTCTCTGGTGGATAGTGGGGGCTATCTGCCTGTTGGCCTCTTTTGCCTTCTGGAAACTGCACAAATAAGATATTAGCTCAGTGCAAAGTCCACCGCTGCTTTGGCATGGAGAAAAGTAGTATCGAATA
>CALSAT010000435.1:0-3651 GCA_943372905.1 Bacteroides fragilis
AAGCCCCGGACTGCACCCATACATAGGATGTAACATGGTACCACCATTTTACACAGCAGTTGTTGCCCCAGAGTGTTGCCTTTACTGATAATGTGCCAGCTCCATTGCAGGCATAGTTAAATACTTTGTAAGAAGTATATCCATAATAGCTTTCAATAAGCTGGCGCATTTTATGTGCCCGGGCATAACAACCGTCTGCTACAAACTGAAAGGGAATACAGGGCCCATAGATCCATACCGCAGGTAATTTGCAGCATTGGCTTTTTATGGTGTTGAAAATATTATTAAGCACCGTGGTGTTGGGTACTATTGCCGTAAGCGAAGAAGTTTGCGTGCCGCCGAAGGAAGGCGCATTGGGATCATCGGGAGCAGGTACTCCCTCAGCAGGTATTCGCTTGGATATTTCTTCTTTAAACCGTTCAATTTGCTCGGTGGTGGCGGGTGTTATTACATCAATCAGGTTTTCTGTGTTGGCCAACAGGCTTACATTTACCGGCAGGTGTTTTTCTTTTGCATTCAGCAGCACTTCATAATTTTTTTTCGCATTGGCGCTGATTCGACTGAATTCAAACACAAGCGGTGTTTCGTAAAACCAGGCTTCAGTATTTTTGCCGTCGGTGGTATAATACACATTAGCTACTGACAAGAGTCGGGATGTACCATCAGCGGAGGGTGAAGCAGGTGTGGGTGTGGCGTTATCCGGGGTGGATTTATTTTTTTGGCAGGAAGAGAAACTCAAAATAGTGAGTAGGAGTACTGTGGTAATAATCCATATTGGCGGTGTCCGGGTTGGATAAGTTAATTTCATACTGGTTGTGTTTTGATTGTGTAAGGTTTAAATAGTTATCTCTTTTATGCACTTAAATCCGGTTATCACCGGGTATGTTTATGGCAGGTTATTCAAAAGAGGGTAAGACTATACGAAAATAGTAATTGAGGAAGGGGAAAGCAATACCACAATTAGGGGATATTTGTGTGTTCTTGTTATACGGCCGCGACCCGAAAACAAGATTTCAGGTAAATTGAGCACCATCAGGCAGGGCTATTCTTTCCTGCCGAATATTGTATATATGCCACTGCCGGGAAACTCTGCATCCAGCAGTTTTAATAACCGGGCCCCTTTTATGCAGGAGAAGAAGGCGTGATAGGTTTTCGGTTTTCCTTCTATGTCGGAGAATTTTACCTGCCAGTTGTTCACTACTGTAAATTTTCCGGCAGATTTTACCTGGGCGTATTTCATATTGCCCACCATGCCATTTACCGCCAGTATATCCCATTTGTAGGTATTGCCCGCACCAAATTGAAATGTTTGATTGGATTGGTTAATATTCATGCCTGCATAATTGCCTGTATAAGTATTGTACAATTGCTGCACACCGGTAAAATCGCTTGTCCAGGTACCTGTAAAATCTGCGGTGGCAACAGCAAATTTATTATAGGTAGTCATCCCGTATAACGGGTCCATCAAAGCGGATTCGCTGTCCCACCTGATTGTTTCCGGATCAAATTTATATTGCTGAATGAAGCTGTTCTTATCGGGGGTAATGAATTCAAGCCATCCGCTGTCGCCCTGCCGGTAGAAAACAATATATACTTCTTTACCTGTTTTATTATCAGTGGCATAACCTGAAGCCAGGTAGGGCCTGTTGTAAGTGGTGATATATGTTGTCTTGTAGTTACGGAGCTTGCTGTAACGTGGTGCTACTAAAATATTCCAGGCGGCATTAGTAAGGGGTTCCGGATCAGCGGGAAAGATGGTACCTTCTTTTGGATAGTGAAGTAATACTTTAATATTCCCTTTTGTCACTTCCACCCAGTCTTCCTGCACGGTGCTTGTCCAGCCGTCGTCAAAATTGGTGGTATTGAAAGCATAGCTATCCTTTTTGGCCGCGGTAGTTACAACGGGAGGTCTTGCAGGATTGGTTGCCGGTTTATTGGCCAATGGCTTTTGAGGTTTAAAACTGACAGACTCAAGGAAAGCTGTCATCTCGCTTTCATATACATCACTATTGGTCAGGATAATAATGTTC
Organism: Bacteroides fragilis; assembly: GCA_943372905.1. Classification (GTDB taxonomy): domain Bacteria; phylum Bacteroidota; class Bacteroidia; order Chitinophagales; family Chitinophagaceae; genus JJ008. The sequence continues at coordinate 2,031 of CALSAT010000435.1, forward strand.
ACCATCTTTTCGGGTGAGGAGGAAGTAACCAGCAATACTATTCCCTTTGTGCCTTCGCTTTCAAAAGGAGCGTAACCGCTTTGTGCTTCCCAGCCGTTTTCGGTGGCGGGCGGCTGCATTTCCGGAGCAGCAGATACTTTCACCATTTCTTTTACCACGGTTTCCCAGGCGGCATCAAAATTATCCCTGGAGCTGGCTGTACCCGGTACTGCTTTTAAGAGTGTGATCATGCAATAAGTTCCTTTTGCCGCATCTTCTTTGCTGAATTGAACAGCATTTTCGGATTTATCTTTTTTCCATCCTTTGGGAGGCGTGTAGGTGGTGATGTCAAATACTTCGTTTTGTGCATCGCAGGTCAGTACGCCTGCAGTAAAAACAAATAATAGAATCAGCTTTTTCATATTTTTTTATAAATGATGGGTAGAAACTTCTTTATTCACTTTTACCAAAGCCTGTATAATCGCCGTAACCTGTATCCTGCAGCCATAGTATCCTCGCTCCTTTTATACAGGAGAAATAGGCATTATATTTTTTGGGCTTGCCTTCAATGTCGGTGAATGTTACCTGCCAGTTATTAGGTACTGCGTATTTGCCGTTCGATTTCGCCCCGTTGAATTTAATATTACCCACAAAGCCGCTGGCTACTGAGATGCTCCATTTGTAAGTGCTGCCCGTTAAGAATTCAAACACCTGGCTGGATGAATGCGTATCAGCACCTGCACTGGCGCCCGTATTGGCGTTGACATATTGCGTGAGCCCGGTGAAGTTGTTGGTCCATTTTCCTTTGAGATCAGAAAGAGCCACGGCAAATTTGTTGTAGTTCACCATCTTCTCTACCTTCTCCCATCCGTAAGATTCAGCATGGTAGGGGCCGAATTCTTTCTCATAGGTAGCTTTATCTGGTGTTATGAATTCCATGTACCTGCCATTGCCACCGGAGTAATTATATTTAAACAATACAACATGCACTCTTTTGTTTGTTCCTTTTTCCACCATGTCTGCTTCTGCAAATTCAATGGACTGCCAGCCGGTGATGGGCTTGAATTCAAAATTGGAAGCGCCGCTGTACCGTGGCGCTATTAATATATTCCAGGCGTTTTTCAAGCCATACATCAGTACGGAATTATATTCATCTGCTTTTTTGTTGGGGTAATGTATCAATACTTTGATATTCCCTTTCGTTACTTGCACCCAGTCTTCCTGCACAGTACTTGTCCATCCGTCGTCAAAGTTGGTGGTATTGAATGCATAACTGTCTTTCTTAGCGTTGATAGTTGCAGCGGGTGGTTTTACAGGATTGCTTGCGGGTTTATTAGCCAGTGGCTTTTGAGGTTTAAAACTGACCGATCCGAGGAAGGCGGTCATCTCGCTTTCATATACATCGCTGTTGGTCAGAATAATTATGTTCACCATTGTTTCTGAGGAAGAGGAGGTAACCAGCAATGCTATTCCTTTTGTGCCTTCGCTTTCGAAGGTTGCATAGCCGCTTTGTGCCTCCCAGCCATTTTCAGAGGCGGGCGGCTGCATTTCCGGTGCGCCGGATACTTTTACCATTCCTTTTACCACGTTGTCCCAGGCGGCATCAAAATTTTCCCTGGAACTGGCTGTGCCGGGAACTGCT
>CALSAT010000436.1:0-3640 GCA_943372905.1 Bacteroides fragilis
CTCTACTGAGCTTATTTTTTTATGTATTATCAGAGAGGCGAGTTGGGGCAACGAATAAAAGGCGAGTTCATTTCTATTGGCCGGGAGTTCTGTGCGCAAGGGGATATCCCAAAAGATCTTTTCTTTTTTGGTGGGGATCTTCCTGCCGGCAGGTGCAGGGTGAAAGGCAAATGGGTAAGGAATATCGTTTGCGGGTAATGTTTTGTGCAGGGACTGGTACAACTGGGTGTAATTAGTGAGGCTGCTGATCATGGAGTCGGCTTCGGCATCGGTGAAATCAAGGTCGTACCATTTTGCATGTTGCCGGATCTGACTGATAGTGTCTTCTTTTGTTTGTGCATGGACGGTAATAAAGAGTAGTGTTAACAGGGCAGTGAGTGTTTGTTTCATGCATGGTGATTTTAGCAGGTATTGAAATTAAGTTATTTGATCGGGATGAGGATATAAGCCGTATTGGGGCCAGCCTTTTATTGTTTGATTTTTTTGGGCACACGGATGATACGGGTTGGATGGATGAAAACGGATCATTTACATGGCTTCGCAATGTAAATGGGATACTCATTTCAACATTGTTGTTTCCTTTTTGGGATATGTTCTATTATAACCTGATTCTTCCTATCTTTTGATAAAATATAACCTGATGCGAACACTCCTGTTGTTACTTATCACTCCTGCATTTTTATTCTCCTGTACCGGAAAGAATAGTAAGGGAGGCGGTGGCGATACTCCTGTTGCTGCTTATTTTAATTATGGTGACAGCGGTGTATTGTCTGGCGGTGTGCGGATGATACCTATTAAAACACCGGTGGGTGATTTCAACGTATGGACGAAACGCTTTGGTAATAATCCCCGTATCAAGATATTGTTGCTGCATGGTGGCCCTGCGATGACGCATGAGTACATGGAATGTTTTGAAAGCTTTTTTCCGCAGGAAGGGTTTGAGTTCTATGAGTATGATCAACTGGGCTCTTACTACAGTGACCAGCCGAAGGATTCTTCTTTGTGGACGACGGAACGATTTGTGGAGGAAGTGGAACAGGTGCGCCAGGCGATCGGGGCGGACTCTGCCAACTTCTATGTATTGGGCAACTCCTGGGGTGGCATCCTGGCGATGGAGTATGCGCTGAAATACCAGCAGCACCTGAAGGGGCTGATCGTGGCGAATATGGTGAGCAGTGCGCCAGAGTATGGAAAGTATGCGCAGGAAGTATTGGCAAAACAAATGGACCCGGCCGTACTGGCAGAGATAAGGGCCATTGAAGCGAAGAAAGATTTTGCGAATCCCCGCTATATGGAATTGCTGCTTCCGCATTTTTATAAACAACATCTTTGCCGCCTGGAAGAATGGCCGGATGGTTTTAACCGGACGATGAAACATGTGAATGGGGAGATATATGCCATGATGCAAGGCCCATCGGAATTTGGCGTTGGCGGCCGACTGGCTACCTGGGATATTACCGCCCGGCTGAAAGAAATACGTGTGCCTACGCTGATGATCGGCGCTAAACACGATACGATGGACCCGAAAGCGATGGAAGCTCAAAGCAAACTGGTGCAGAAGGGCCGCTACCTGTATTGTCCGAACGGCAGTCATTTATCTATGTGGGACGACCAGCAGGTGTTCATGAAGGGAGTGATTGGGTTTATTAAAGAGGTGGATGGGGAGGGGAGATGATGGATGATAGTGGGGAGATAATAGTGAAAAGATAAGAGATAAAAGTGCTGGCGTACGATTAGTTCCTGAGTGGTGATACATTGGTAGATGATGGATGATAGATGATGGATGATAGATGATGGATGATGGATGATGGTGAGGAGGTAATAGTGAAAAGATAAGAGATAAAAGTGCTGGCGCACGATTAGTTCCTGAGTGGTGATACATTGGTAGATGATAGTTGATAGTTGAGAGATGATAGTGGGTGGATACCCTTCTTTTGATAAATATTTCTATCTTACATAAAATCAAAACAGCTTTTATGAAACATATCAATCAATTGGCAATTATTGTTCTGGCTTCTGTTATCACTTTATCTGCCTGCGGGGGAGCTGATAAAAAAGCGGATACTAATAAAGATTCTGCTTCGAAAGGTGAAACGGTTGGCCCGGCACCTGCTGATAAAGGCGGCCCTACCAAACTGGAAGGCGCCTGGATCATTAAACGGGCGGAAGGCAGTATGGACAGCCTGAACCTGGGCACCGTGTACGAATTTAAAGGCAATACACTTTCTTTTGGAAAGGATGGCTTTACCAACCCCGGTAAAACGGAGGTGACTGACTCTACTTTCAGCTTCCAGGCGAATGGGAATGAGTATAAGTTTATGTACGACTATTCCTTCAACGGTGATACCCTGGTGGTGGAAATGCAGAAGAGCAACGGACAGATATTTCATATGGTGAAGAAGTAGATGATAGTTAAAAGATAATAGATAAAAGATAATAGATGATAGTTGGAATGGTGGGCTGTTGACTGGTTTTAAAAGCCCTAACGGGTACGGGGAATAAAAATGACTACACCATTACTTTCCAAAAGCGAATAAATATGGCAAGGAGAGAGAGGATGCTTAGCAACAGGGAGAGCCATGCTAACAGCCTGACTTCTTTTCCCCGGTAAGCGATTGTGGCGATCCAGAGTGATAATAATGCGGGAAGAACCAGGAAATATTTATAGTAGAAATTCGGGAGTTCCAGCAATAAAGAGTATAGCTGTGTTTTCCTGCCTGCTGCGATATATGCTTCCGCTATTTCCTGGTTGATAAAGAACAACCCTGCCAGCACACCCAGGCTGATGACAATTGAAAGCACTGAAAAGTTACAAGACATTACTTGTAAAAATATAATTTCATCGCTTAGCGGGCAACATTGTACTTTATATCTACTACTCTGAACTTCCCATACGTAAATTTCCCTTCAGGGTAATGCCAAACTGCGTCTGCTTCTGACATCAGGTTAAAGCCATTGATATTCTTCCAGGCATGTACAGGGGTGGAGAAAGGATAACTCTTCATGTCGGGAAGTGCTGTCCGGTCATTAGAAATGAAATCCGTTAACTGGCCCTGCGAATTAAAGTAAAGTATTGCTGAAATTGTAATGTTATGGTTTGTAAAAACAGCCTTTACCGAGTTGCTGTCAACGGGCTGCCATTGAATTCGCTTATCAATCAATGTGGCCGGGGCTAAAAGGCACATATCGTTAAACAAGGTCACTGTTTCGGCTTTATTCATTACCTCGCCTGATTTTTGAACGATGGGGAACAGGCCAAAGAGACGAATATCCATCGTTGCTGTTGCATTCCTGTACCGGTGATAGCCAGGAACTGTTGTGCCCATCATTTTGGCTTTCATGAAGAACAGTCGTGTTGGTTCATCAAAAAAATTATGCTGCTCTGATGTAAAGGAGAAATACTCTTTTCCTTTGTCTCTCATTTGTCCTTCAAAGACTATTTGCACGTTTTTTACTTTGGGTTTATTCACTGCACCAACATACCGCAGGTAATGCTGTACAAGAGGCGGCAGATGCTGAATATCAGTTTCAGTGAGTATTTCTGCTACCAGGGCATTGCTTCTTTGTAAGTTTTCCTTTACATCTTTATGGTAGCTGTTTTCAAAATGATCTTTGCCCCAGCTAAGGATGGCGGCGATAA
>CALSAT010000437.1:0-3638 GCA_943372905.1 Bacteroides fragilis
ATTGCCTTTTGACAAGAACCTGCAAACGGATTTATCTTCTAATGAATCTTTAAAATCAGCTGAACACCAGAAAGTACCCGGCGCTGCTTTTGTGGCTATTCTTGATACGAGGTTAATCGTGGAACCAAAATAGTTATCTTCCCTTTGCAATACTTTACCGAAATGAAGTCCTCCATGTACCTGCAGAAAATTTTCTTCGCATACAATGTTCTCTTCTAATTTGAGTGCTGTAGCCAGTAATGATTCCGGAGAATCGGAGACAACCATAATTTCATCCCCCCTGCGTTCGTGTATTCTGCTGTCACCTACCATGCAATTGTTAGCAATCTGGATATATCTGTCAATTAAATTGGCCGCTGTTAACGAGCCATGGGTTTCTGTTAGAGCAGTATAGCCTGATAAATCAGCCATAAGGATTGCAATATTCTTTTCCATTGGTTTGTTGTTTTGTAATACAAATGTACTCAGGGGATAAAGGCTTTAACAGACATCAGGATGTCAAAAACGGACAACAGTTTTGTCGCCCCTGTGGGTCTTTCTCAAGAAGGTATTACACTGATGCGATTTGTTGTACGCAGGCTTAGCAGCTCGGTAAAATACACCAGCAACTGAACTATCAACCTCTTCCAGCACCAGCTAACCCCACCCACATCAAACTTATTACAGGGATTAGCCTTCCTTGTTTACGGAGTAGGCAGTCTTGTTTACGGAGTAGCCAGTCTTGTTTACGGGGTAGCCAGTCTTGTTTGCGAAGTAAGCAATCTTGTTTTAAATTTTGTAAAAACTGCTTTTTAGTTTATGGATCCTGCCAGGTGATTTGCGAAAATGGTTGATTGTCTTTTCCAAAAATACCACACCCTTACACCAAAGCCATTACCACCAACAAAAAACCAACTGCTATAAAACAGTTGGTGTAATACTATTGGTGCGGATCAATTAGCCCACCGGCTGGCGGAGACAGGGAACTCTACACATTGAACCGGAAATGCATCACATCTCCATCCTTCACCACATATTCCTTTCCTTCAATGCGGAGCTTGCCCACTTCACGGCAGGCCGCTTCAGAGCCGTACTGGATGAAATCGTCGTAACCGATCACTTCCGCTTTGATAAAGCCTTTTTCAAAATCAGTATGGATCACACTGGCGGCTTGCGGCGCTTTCCAGCCCTGGTGTATGGTCCAGGCCCTCACTTCCTGCACACCGGCGGTGAAATAGGTATATAAGTTCAGCAGTTTGTACGCAGAGTGAATGAGGCGGTCAAGCGCCGGTTCGGTCATTTTATATTCCTCCATGAAGAGCTGCTTATCCTCCGGGTTCTCCATTTCAGCTATCTGTGCTTCAATGTTGTTGTTCATGATGATCACTTCCGCCTTTTCATTCTTCACGGCTTCCCTCAGTGCCTCCGAATATTTGTTACCGGTATGCATAGAAGCTTCGTCCACATTGGCCACGTACAGCACGGGTTTATCGGTCAGCAGGCAGAGGTCGGCAATGGCCACTTTCTCTTCTTTGTCCAGGTCCAGTTCCCGGATGCTCTTTCCTTTTTCCAGGTGTTCTTTACAGCGGATGAGTACTTCCAGTTCAACTTTATATTTCGGGTCCAGTTTGATCTGTTTCTCTGTTTTGGAGATCTTTTTCTCCACGCTGTCGAGGTCTTTCAGCTGCAGTTCGGTATCAATGATCTCTTTATCGCTGATGGGGTTGATGGCGCCTTCATCCCGCAGGATGTTCTCATCTTCAAAGCAGCGCACCACATGGATAATGGCATCCACTTCCCGGATATTCCCCAGGAATTTGTTGCCCAGTCCTTCGCCTTTGCTGGCCCCGCGGACGAGGCCGGCAATATCCACGATCTCGATCTGAGTGGGTACGGTACGGTTGGGCAGTACCAGTTCCGCCAGTTTGTTCAGGCGGGGGTCTGGTACATCCACCAGTCCCACGTTGGGGTCGATGGTGCAAAAGCGGTAGTTGCTGGCCTGCGCTTTGGCGCTGTTGCTCACCGCATTAAATAAAGTTGATTTGCCTACGTTCGGAAGTCCTACGATGCCTGCCTGCAATGCCATATTGTTAATTAAAGATTTTAGATGGTAGTTTTCAGATTGAAGCCCTTCTTCTTCCGGGGCTTATTTCCCCCTGAAGAGGCGCAAATATAGGACTTATAAGGGTTATGGTCTTTGCCCTCTGCCCGGCAGGGGAAAGTCCGGATCTTTTCTCGCTTTTTAGTATGCTCCGGGGCTGACCGCCGGCCGGAAAGCAGTTAGAGCAGCTTCTGTAAAGAAGATTTTGGCGATTCGCTAAAAATCTTCAATCTTCAATCCTTAATCTAAAATCCGAAATAGCATGGCGTTAAGCAGGATATGGTCGGCATTCATCATTATCTCTTTATTAGTGGCATCGGCCATGGCGGTGTTCAGGCCCGGCGGCGAAAAGATCTTCAGCCAGATGGTGACGGGGAAGAGCTCGGATACCATGTCAGCCAGAACGGTTGATTCGGTCTTGCTTCCCGCTTCAGTACACCAGCAATTGCTGGCTGATAAACAGGCGGTGTGGGGCAAGGAGAAAGTGTACAAAGCAGAAGGCAGCAGTTACCGGGCGTATAAATTGCTTCCGGCCAACGGCATCTTTGAAACCTGCAAAGGGGCGGTGGAAATATGTATCGGGCTGATAGGCATTATGGCATTGTTCATGGGTTTTATGAGCATTGCCGACAAGGCAGGCGGCGTTCGCTTCCTGTCGAGGATCATTGGCCCATTCTTTTCCAAAATATTTCCGGGAGTACCGTCTGGCCACCCGGCGCATGGCCACATGGTGATGAATTTCTCGGCCAACCTGATGGGGCTGGATAATGCTGCCACGCCGTTTGGCATAAAGGCAATGGAGAGTTTACAGGAATTGAACCCGGATAAAGAAAAAGCCTCCAATGCGCAGATCATGTTCTTATGCCTGCACGCCTCCGGGCTTACGCTCATTCCCGTGGCTATCATAGCCGCCAGGGCTTCCCTGAAGCAACCATCGGCCAATCCTACCGAGATATTTATTCCCTGTATGATCGCCACTTTTGTGGCTACGGTGGCGGCGATGCTTATTGTATCTTATAAACAGCGTATCAATATTTTTCAAAAGACCATTCTGCTGTGGATCTTGGGTATCTCAGCCGTGCTGGGTGGCTTGGTGATCTATCTTACTTCCTTAAGTACCGGTGCGCTGCAGTCTTTCTCCGGTATCCTGAGCAATGGACTGATCCTGCTGATCTTTCTTTTGATCGTTCTCGGCGGCCTGTACAAAAAGATCAACATCTTTGAAGCCTTTGTGGAAGGGGCGAAGGGAGGGTTTGAAACTGCGGTGAAGATCATTCCTTACCTGGTAGGGATGCTGGTGGCCATCAGCCTGCTGCGCAACAGCGGCACTTTTGAAGTGATCATTGACGGATTGAAACAACTTTTTGCGGCACTGGGGGCGGATACCAAATTTGTGGATGGCTTGCCTACGGCCATCATCAAACCGCTGAGTGGCAGCGGAGCCCGTGGCATGATGATCGATACGATGAATGCGAACAGCACAGCGGTCATGTCAGGCGCAGATTCATTTGCCGGGCGGCTGGCCTGTATCTTACAGGGTTCTTCCGATACGACCTTC
>CALSAT010000438.1:0-3636 GCA_943372905.1 Bacteroides fragilis
CAATCGAACATACAGATTGCAGGTGAATTGCCGCACCATATCTTGCTACAATTGATGCAACGGGCAAAGCTGTTTATCCACCCTTCTTCCTATGAAGGATTTGGCATCGTATGTATCGAAGCACTATATGCCGGTGCAAATGTTATCAGTTTTGTACAACCCATGAAAAAACCACACAATAACTGGCATATAGTTATCACTGAAAAACAAATGGCTGAGAAAGCGATCAGCCTGCTGCTCAATACTTCACCGGTAAATCCTGCCTCTTTTGATTTTGAAATGGCAAAATGTGCCGGTTCGTTTTTGAAGCTACTTTATCAATGAACTGATCACAGCATTGATCCTTCCTCCTATTGCTTCATATGAAAGTTCATCCTTGAACTGGGCCAGTGTTTTTCTCCTTTCCTCAGTCATATCTATCTGGACCGACTGTTGTAAAGTAGCCGTCAACGCCGGAATGCTCCCTGGTTCAAAGAGTAATCCACATTTGCCCCTTCCTGTCATCATTCTAAACGAAGCAATATTTGAAAGTATCGGTATGCAGCCGCAAGACATGCCTTCACAAACCGCTGTGCCGCTGCCTTCATAATGAGAAGCAGACAAAATAAAATCGGCACTGCTGTACCAAAAGGGCAACTCTGCATGTGGAATGGACCCAACGAGAATTATCGCATTAGCCTCTCCGGCTGATCTGCTGATGATATCTTTAATTTCACTTAGCAGTTCATCAGTTTGAAATATCATGTAAAGTTTTGCATTCGTAACAGTTTTGCTGAACTGGAGAAAAGCATTTACCACCGTTAGCGGGTCTTTATTCTCGTTCAGTCTGCCCACCCATAAGTAAACAGGGGAACCAGTGATATTTGTTTTTTTTCTGGATACATCCTGATGTGTAGCAGAAAAGGAAGAAGACACCTCCATCACTTCATGTGCTTTCCTTATATCAGACAAATTGCCACGCCGGATCCATTCGTCACCAAATTCTGCGGAGGTAAAGCAATAGGCATCGATACATTTATCAGCTAGCCGTTGCAAATATTTCTTAATACCCGTAAAAGGTTTTTCTGCATGATGGAGCCCGATGATCTTTACATTCTTCCCAAGTTTTAGCCGGAGTTGAATGATCTGTAAAGGAAATATTAACCCATTTACAAAAACTACATCAGGTTTTAGTCCTTTTATTAACCGGTGTGCTTTCCAGGGAAATAGCACCACCTTCTTTCTTTGTCGCTGGAAAAAATAAATAACCCCATTGGCGGAGTACTGGCCTTCGTAGTTGATCCTTTCGACACTGATAACGGTGTGCCGCCCGCCAAGGTTTTCCAGAATGCCGATATAACCCTCTATCCGTTTCAACCATTTGCCGGGATCATCAAACTCTGGTGATTTTACATAACTGGTAAATATAAGCAGCATAGTGAACAGCAGTTAAAAAATATCGATATCAGAAAAAGTGAATTTAATTTTTTCAAGCGGTATGGGTGAACCAAAATCCTGGAACAAAACCGGGTAGGAAGGAATTGCCGGGCAGTAAGAGGCAAAGATCTGATGCAATTCAGTGCCGGGACTGCAATGAAACTGGATTTGCCTCACCCCCAGCCACCTTGCCAGGTTTTTGAGTTCAGTAATAATAGTTTTAAAGTTTTCCTTTGTCACTCCTTCCATATCGCCGATCCAAATAGCATTCTTTATGGCAATCCAAAGCTTCGCCCCCCTGATTTTTATGACCAGTGACGGGCTGTATGTTTTATAAGTAAGAAATTCATTGCTCCGGGCAACTCCGGCAAAACCATTCGCAATAACTGAATTAGCCACCCCGGCCGCATTAATTAATCGCCGCCTCAGCACAAAACGGCAGTAAATAACATAAAAAATTTTCAGGAAACGAATCTTATTAGAAAGGGATACTAATGGTATAGCAGATAAGTTAATGACAAAATAACTCATAGTCTCTGTCATCAGCCATCCGAGTTTATTCACTGCACCGTGATAAGAACTTTGATTGGGGAAGCCAAACACCAGCCTGATGCCTAATTCTTTGCACAGGTCAAAAGTTTTGTTTGACAATTCTACAAACATGCCTTTATAGCGGTGACCGGGATGTGTCATCGTATCAGTAGATTGGGCGGCCAGTATTTTGTTTCCTTCATATTCAACAAAACAGGGAGTAACACCATAAAAAGCAATTGGCAGACCCTGCTTATTATACGCCATAAATCCAACACATTCTGGGCCGGTATAGGCCGTATCATATTTCTTATTAAAATGCCCAGGCGGAACCGCTTTGCCATAGACCTCAGTATGCAGAAGAGAAAGATCAGCAAGACGATCTTTGTTCAATCGTACTACACTGTAATAATCTGTTTCAGCGTTATATATAAGCTCCCCTGATGCTGGCATACAATTGATTAGTACTTGAGATAAATGGGTTAATCGTAAGTCTTTCCCGTAAAGTTGTGTCATTCCCATCACCCGGAAAAAGAAAATTGGTGGCAAGTAATTGGCTATAGCCTGCTTGTTTAGCCGCAACAATTGTTTCTGCCGTATAAGAACCATAAGGGAATGCCAGGGTCTTTACTTGCTTCCCGGTTACTCCTTCAAGAAATTGTTTGGATTGTTGCATTTCCAGCTTCGCAGATATGTCAGGCAGGTTTGCAAAATCATTATGATAATAACCATGACTGCCAATAGTCACCCATTTGCTGGCAGACAGTTGCCGTATCTGTTCTGTGGTCATTTGCAGCCAGTATTCTTCATCAGCCCTATTTTTCAAGTTGCCTAGGATTTCTACCATTTGCTCCTTTTCCGCAAAGCCGGTGCGGAGAAGGATATGTGCCAGCAATTCGCCAGTGGCTGCATCAACATATTTCTTGTCCTTACGTTTAATAAATTCCCTCTTATTAAAAATTAATCTGTATGGCCCATACCGGTATGCCATGGCAAGAACATCATTCCACAAAATATCATGGCCCGTCTGCCTGATGCCGGTAACAAAAAAAACTGCAGGTATTTCATATTGCTCCAGCAGTGGCAATACATAGGTATGATTATTAGCAAATCCGTCATCAAAACTGAGGCAGAGATTGAACTTGTCTTTACTGAACCGTTCTTCATAATAGTCATCCAGGGAGAGAAGATGGCAATATTTTTTGTATAACTGCAGTTGTTTTTCAAACATTTTCCTGGTAACAAAAAGGGTATTGTACCGCAAGTGGTCCTTTTGAGATATACCGTGGTAAACCAATATCCGGGCCCCGCTTACCTTCTTTAAAATCGGCGGCTCCAAACCCAAGCACATAGCCATATCGTTTGACAGGCCTTTTAGCCTGCACTTTAGTGAATGAATGATATGGTAAGACGGGAACATTAGTTAAATTACCAGCTTCTTCTTCCGAAAATAATATTTAGTTTTAAACATGAGGCTGTTGCAAAAAATTCTACAAAGATTGAGCGGGCTGCATTATTCCCAGGAGTATTTGTGCCTGGCCAAAGAATCAATGAAAGATCCACTTTACCTGTATCTTATTTCCGGCAACAAGATCATAAAAGACATTACAAATCTACATTGCTTTGTTGGATACAAACCCTTGCTCTTCGCTATCCCTTTGCTACAAGAGATGCCAAGGGAAGAATCAG
>CALSAT010000439.1:0-3622 GCA_943372905.1 Bacteroides fragilis
CCGGTACATGTGGCCTTTGATGAAGTATGCAGAAAAGCTGATGCAAGAGGTATACGGGTAACAGGCAGTGAATTGGTTGGATTGGTGCCCCTGAAATCACTGACCGATGCCGGGAAGTATTTTTTACAAAAACAAAAACGTTCGACCGGGGTATCGGAAAAGGAACTTATTAAGATCGCTGTAAAATCAATGGGGCTGGATGAACTGGGTCCATTCAAACCGGAAGAACGTATCATTGAATACTTGCTGCGAAATACTGCCGACAGCAGGCTGGTGAACATGACACTGACTGATTTTGCTGATGAGACGGCCAGTGAAAGCCCGGCTCCGGGCGGCGGTTCTATTTCCGCTTATATTGGAGCATTAGGTATTTCGCTGGCCACGATGGTAGCCAATCTTTCCTCTCATAAAAAGGGCTGGGATGATCGCTGGGGAGAGTTCAGCCAATGGGCGGAGAAAGGTGAGCAATATAAGAACGAACTGGTAAGACTGGTCGATGCGGATACGAAAGCTTTTAACCAGATAATGAATGCTTTTGGATTACCCAAATCTACTGAAGAGGAAAAAGTTGCCCGCAGCAAAACTATACAGGAGGCCACCCGTTTTGCAATTGATATTCCTTTTATGGTTATGGAAACCTCCTTTGCCAGTATGGAAGTGATAAAAGCAATGGCAGATATTGGTAACCCGAACTCCGTGTCGGACGCCGGTGTTGGCGCCCTGTGTGCCCGCAGTGCCGTAATGGGGGCCTTCATGAATGTGCGAATCAATGCAGCAGGGTATGAGGATAAGGTTTTTGTAGCAGATATACTGAAAAGAGGAAAGGAAATTGAGAACAAAACCATAGCTTTAGAAAAAGATATCTTAACTATTATAGATGGAAAACTTGGAAACTAAGGTTCTGGCCCCTGAACCCAAACTCAACGATATGCAGCACCTGAAATTATATACCAAACAGGATGTATTGTCATTAACCAGGCTCAGACGTTTTGAAACAAAAGTGGGAGAGCGGTTGCAAACCATTCACCATGCCGGGGAAATAGAAAAATCCATTGCTGAATCAACTGCCCGTTATGTACTGATAGGTATTCCCGAAGACCTGGGCGCTAAAGGGAATTTTGGACTGGGTGGTGCTGATACTCTTTGGGTGCCATTTCTGCAAAGCTTCCTGAATGTACAGAGCAGTGATTTCTTCGATGGCGGCGAGGTATTATTGGTTGGCCATTTTGATTTTGGCGACATTCAATACCTTATCGATAAGACTGCTAAAAGTGAGGAGGAGAAGATAGAAGCCTACCGTCATGCTGTTATTACAGTAGATGATGAAGTGGAGCACCTGGTGAAGATGATTACGGCTGCCAAAAAGATCCCTATCGTTATTGGCGGAGGGCATAATAATTCTTATCCGCTAATTAAAGGAGCTGCCAAGGGTTGGCATAAAGCCGGTGTGCTGGAACTGGCACAGATCAATTGCATCAACCTGGATGCGCATGCTGATTACCGGCCTATGGAAGGCCGTCACAGCGGCAATGCCTTCCGCTATGCAGAAGAAGATGGTTACTTGCAGAAGTATTGCATTGTGGGCCTGCATGAAAACTATTTGCCGCAGAATGTGTGGATAGATATTGTAAATAATCCTTTTATTGATTGCATCACGTTTGAAGATATTTTCGTGCATGAGAAAAGAACGTTCCTTCAGTCAGTATCTCATGCTACAGGGTTTACAGAAGACACCCTGACCGGCATTGACATCGACCTGGATGCTATTCAAAATACATTGAGCAGCGCCATGACGCCTGTCGGTATTACCCCGGTGCATGCCCGGCAATATGTTTCTTTTGCAGCGGCAGATACCAAACCAGCCTATTTACATATTTGTGAAGGAGCCACCCGACTGAGTGATGGCAGAACAGACGCCACCAGCGGTAAACTGATCAGCTACCTGGTAAGTGACTTTATTAAGGCGATGCAGGTGGGATAAAATAGCAAGAGCGGGATTTTAATCAGAAAGATTAAAACCCCACTCTTATCTTAGATTCTATAATTGGTTATTATTAAGCTTCCGGCGTCAGGTATTGTGCATACGCATATCCTTCTTCACCATCTTTGGTTCTGATCAACCACCACTGATCGTTGCTTTGGCTAAGTATCGTCACTATTTCATCATGTGCTGCTTTACCTACAATGGCCTGGTCGGTGCCGGGGCCTTTACGGATATTCAGATTAGATGATTCTGTAGTTACTTTGGCTGAAGTGACTGGTACAGCAGAAGCAACGTTGATATTCATTACAAGATCTCCTGATAAAAAATTTGGATCGATCTTATCGTATTCAGACCACAGCATATCCTTTACAGCACCACTGGGTGCTTCGCCATCAATAAATAATACTCCTTCCTCTTCCCGAACCTGGAGATTGGCAACACCGGCAACTGTTGCGGCATTGATGAGTCCCTGGTATTTGTTTTCTGCTAACATATCTTTAAGTGTTTAAATGATTATTTAATTTTTAAACCAGAAAGTTCATAACCGGCTGGCTTCAGTTTGTCGATGGTTTGTTTTATCATAGCCCATTTTGCTTTTGTGATTTCACCTTTCAGGATCACCTTACCGTTTTCAACTGTTCCAGTCACTCCGGGTTGATCTTTCAGTGCATCGGCCAGTCCTTTGCTGAGCAGGTCCACTTCTGCATCCGTAGCACCGGTAGCGGGCATGGGGGCGGCTGCAACCGTACAGTTGTTTACTACAGACTTAACACCTTTAATCTTTCCCACCATCTCAGCACAATGAGCTTTGCACATATCATCTTTGCATTCACCAGTAATGGTAGCCACGCCTTTCTCCACGGAAACGGAAGTGCCGGCTGCCATAGGGTCAGCCTTCAAAGCTGCTTCGATAGTGGCTTTAATGTCTGCATCCTTGGGCTTGCTTTTGCAGGAAGTAAAACTAATTGCCAGTGTTAGTAGCGCAATAAGGAATAATGGAGCAAATTGTTTTTTCATTTTAATTTTTTTTTGTGGATGTAAATGTAAGGGGCTTTGGACTTTACTTCAACATTTTCGATAAAATAGTTATATACATCGCCGAAACCAGTTTTTTGACGGTGGGAATGATATCTGCAGGCAAAGGCTTCTTAATTTCTTAATATAGAAAGGAAGGTAAAATATGTAGTTACTCTTATTTGCCTTCCAGGTTCATGATCTTTTCAAACAACTGCTCATACTCGGCATTCAGTTGCTTTACCTCCGCTTCGGCTTTTTTATAAGCCAGTTCCGCCTCTACAAATTTTGTTTTGTCAGAATAAATAGCCGGATCAATAAGGGAGGCCTCGAGTTGAGACTTTTTTGTATTCAGCGCAGCTAATTTCTCTTCCACCTGCTGAAATTGCCGCTGTACTTTTTGCCGCTCTTTTTTGGCTTCCTTGTTTACAGGGGCTGATGGTTGTGTTTTAACGGGTTCCTGTACTTTGGCAACAGGCTGTTCTTTGGATTCTCCTTTTTGGTTTTTTGCTTCTGCTTTCTTTGCGTCGGCTTCAAGCTTGGCCATTCGCTCTTTCCAGGCTACCCATTCTTCGTAGCCCCCTTTAAATTCTTTTATCTGGTGATCTACGATCTCCCATATCT
>CALSAT010000440.1:0-3615 GCA_943372905.1 Bacteroides fragilis
TAGGCAAATTCAATACCAATAATAGGGACGAAGCAGGAACTATGAAGTACGAATGGCAGAAATCCTAAATTGTGTCAAAATTCAAGGTATGAAAAAGCTGGTGTTCCTGTTTTCTTTTTTTCTTCTTAACAAAGTTTTTGCGCAACCAGTCTCCGGTAAGCTGAATGATAAGTATGTGCTGGTGATTCACGGAGGAGCTGGTACTATTCTAAAAAGTCAGATGACACCGGAAAATGAGAAGGCCTATACCGATGCCCTTAATAAGGCATTGCAAATTGGTAATGATATCCTGAAGCAGGGCGGCACGGCGCTGGATGCAGTGGAAGCAGTAGTGCGGAGTATGGAGGACGATCCGCTGTTTAATGCAGGAAAAGGTGCCGTATTTACCAACGAAGGCAGAAATGAACTGGATGCTGCCATTATGAACGGGCAAACACTGGCGGCAGGTTCAATAGCAGGTGTCACTACCATCCGAAATCCCATCACTGCTGCCCGTGCGGTGATGGAAAAAAGCCCCCATGTTATGATGACCGGGGCGGGAGCGGAAAAATTTGCTCAGCAACAGGGACTGGAGATAGTGGCCCCCTCTTATTTCTATACTGAAAGCCGTTGGAAAGGATTGCAGAAAGCGAAAGAGCAGGATTCATTGAAAATGCAAATGGACCATGCAGATACTGGTAAAAAGGCATTGCTCAGGCAACCGGAAAACAAGGATTACAAATACGGTACTGTTGGAGCCGTAGCACTCGACCGGCATGGCAACCTGGCAGCTGCTACCAGTACCGGTGGCATGACGAATAAGAAATACGGGCGGGTGGGAGATGCACCGATTATCGGCGCAGGCACTTATGCGAATAACAAAACCGTTGCCATCAGCGGTACGGGCTGGGGCGAGTACTTTATCCGGCTGGTAATGGCCAAAACCATCAGCGATATGATGGAGTTTGGTAAGATGAAGCTAAGCGCTGCCGCAGATGAAATGATATTGAAACGACTACCTGACTTAGGCGGCGATGGTGGGTTGATAGCCGTAGATAAAGCAGGAAACATAGCTATGCCCTTTTGCACGGAGGGGATGTACAGGGGGTATATTAAAAGCAACGGTGAGAAAGTGGTAAAGATCTACAAAGAGTAAATTGCCGGAAACAATACAATAGACCGGGTGCTGGAAACTTCAAAGCGCCGGATAATGCTCAACTATTATCTGCCACGTATGTTTTTGAGACCTATCGGCAAACCTGTTACTCCTCCTATTCTTTATTCCTTGTATCAAGGATGATCTTCTTTTTCTTCAGGTACTTTCCGATTGAAATGCCATATACCCGGTGGCGGATGCTCGGGCCGAAGTCAGCATTATTGATGCTGGTAGCGCCAAAACTATATTGAGCAAAAATGAGAAAGCCACTGTTGGACTCATAACCAATTTGTGCCAACAGGTTGGCAGAATACCGGCCATAATCGGCAGGGCCCCAGGTCATATTCCGGCTTATTGAACTGCCATTTTTCAGATTGAACGTTTCTTTCCCAAATAATTGAAAGTCCAATGAAGGGCCCCCTTTGATAAAGAAATGGGAAGGATTGGTGCCGAAATCATATTGCAACAGGGCAGCCAGTTCAAAACTATGAATGGTGGTGTTATTGTCAATTGCATTAATATCCGGAGGAGCGGCAAAATCTGTAAATTTTACTTTATATCCCTTCATGCTGTAAAAAGCAGCAGGAGCAAAGAAAAGCTTGTTTTCAAATGGCACCTTCATCATGACGCCAGCCTGGAAACCATATTTCATGGTGTTCTTTTGGTCTTTACCCAAAGCAACATATTTGGAGGATGTGGCTTGTGGCCCGGCAATAACAGCCAATTGATTTTGTCCGGCTACCTGCAGGGTGGTGAATAGGGTGGTACAGATTACAAATAACAATTTCATAGTGGGTGTATGTTCTTTTTAAATAATAATATGGTTCTTAGGAAATGGTACCACCTGTTAGTACGCAGGCGGATGGATAGGATGCGGCAAATGTAGTTTTTTTAATCGGGGAATGCAAATGCAGTTCGGTTACCCGAAAATGATGCAGCTATCAGGTAAGTTTTGCGGAACTAACTGCTAAATCTGCGGGGAAAAGATCAATGCTTCTTCGCCGGGTCCTTTACCTCATTACTTTCATTATATATCTGCGAGGCACCCTTTGCAATAGAGAGATTCTTCCAGTTCTTTCCTTTGATGGTTTTAGCAATATGCACGATCTGTCCGATGTGATAAGGATAATGCGCCAGTTGCCGGTTAATGGCATCAATTACACTCAGTGGCTCCTGCCGGATGGTCACTGTTTTCTTCAGGTCCTTTTTCTTCAGCGAATCCAATGCGGCCAAAAAACAGCCCCATCCTTTTTCCCATAATTCCACCAGTTGCTGTTTGGTATAATTATGTACTTCAAACTCATCATCCCGGGTACGCCATTCTTTTTCACCATCCTCCGTCAGAAAATTTGTCCAGCGGCTCAGCATATTGCCGGCCATATGTTGTACAATAATGGCAATACTATTGGACTCTTCGTTGGGCTGGTAATGGAAATCCCAGTCGTTCAGTTGTTCCATGGTTTTATCACCCAGGTCCTTATAATATTTCAATCGCCTGATGGCTGTGGTTAAAAACTCCTTTCCGACTGATGACATGATTGTTATTTTTTAATTACTAAGTCTTATATACTATCACCATCCCTCTGCTGCATCATCACCGCGGTTATCTGCCACTGCCTCAAATTTTCCATTCGGTAATACTTTTATGATCTCCGTCCGGCCGATGCCTTCCCTTTCTTTAGCAAATTTATACCCCATTTTTGTCAGAGCATCTTTTACAGCAGCAGGAAATCCTTTTTCGATCAGTATCTCATCCGGCAGCCACTGGTGGTGAAATTTTGGTTTATACACCGCATCCTCGGTACCCATATTGAAATCAATGATATTGATCAGTGTCTGAAATATTTGTGTAGGGATGGTAGTGCCGCCGGGTGTGCCCACCACGATAAATGGTTTATCATCCTTCAGCACGATCGTGGGTGTCATCGAACTCAGCATCCGTTTGCCCGGTTGTATAGCATTGGCCTCGCCGCCCACAGCTCCATACATGTTTGGCACACCTGGTTTAATGCTAAAATCATCCATTTCGTCATTGAGAAAAAAGCCAGCGCCACCCACCACCGTTCTGCTGCCATAAGAATTGTTTAGAGTAGTGGTGATGGAAATGGCATTTCCTTCTTTATCGATCACACTCAGGTGTGTGGTTTCTTTACTTTCGGGCCGTACTGCTATTCCGGGCTTAATAACAGCGCTGGGGGTAGCTTTGGCAGGATCATAATCTTTCATCCTTTCCTCCAGGTAGTTGTCATTGCTCAGCATACTCACCGGCACAGTATAAAAATCGGCATCGCCCATGTACTCAGCCCGGTCGGCAAAGGCCCTGCGTTCCACCTCTGTCATTAATTGTACGGCTTGTAATGAATGAAATCCCATTGAAGCAATATTCCGGCGTTCTACCATCTTCATCATCTGGTTCAATAATAAACCACCACTGCTGGGCATTGGCATGCCGATCACCTTGTATCCTTTGTAAGTAAAGG
>CALSAT010000441.1:0-3615 GCA_943372905.1 Bacteroides fragilis
ACAGCCCTGGCCCTGGCCCGCAGGTGAGATTGTAAAGAGGCAAAAGGCATTTCCATCATAATACCTGCAGGCTTCAACCCGTAATCGGAAATGGCTTTGGCTACCACCACAGCCCCCATTGAGCTGCCCCAGAGAAATATATTCTTTTCGCCCTTGGTCATAATATGATCATAAGCCAGTTTCACCTCTTCTGTTTCTTTTACACCCACGGTGGTGGTACTCCCTCCACTATTGCCATGGCCCCGAAAATCAACCAGCAATACATTGTAACCCAGGTAACGAAAAACAGATGCCTCGCTGAGCAACATGCCTTTATTCGACAAAATACCATGAAAAAGAATGACCGTTCCCCTGGCAGCCGAATCTGTCGGGCTGTACCAGGTATCTATATATATACCACCGGACGTTTTCAGCAATACTGTGTCAAAGGAAAAAGAGGGATAATTCGTAATGACGGAGCGAGGCTGCCGCGGGCCGGAAAATAAACGCCAGGTTTTGGTGAAAATATTCTGCGAAGACTGAGAGGTTCTTACCTTCTCCGGGTCATACACATGAGTGAATTTATGCGCATAGAGGGCAGCGCTGATATTTATAAGAATGAACTGTACCAGCAGTACCCATAATACCCAGCGAAAAAAAGTAGGCAGCTTACGTTTCAGGCTTTGTTTCTCCATAAGATATTGCCCGCTGCGAACGGGCCTGTCGGCCAAAAGTAATTTTTACAACCCACATCCTATAGTAATTCAGTTATTTTTTTGCAGCAGGGATATAAACCATACAAATAATTACAGAATCGTACACTTTTTGGTGCATTTAACCGTTAGCATACTATAAAAATATTTGGAGAAACCTTTTAAAGCAGCCCATCCGTGCTGCTTTAATTTTTGCAGATGGCATTGGTTCTGGTCCATACCGCCATACTTATTCAATAGAACTTATAAACCCATTTTTTGCCGGATATCAAAAGGGATAGCAGACTTATTGACAATGATAGCCACCGTCCGCAGTTTGAAATAATCCTCCCGCATAAAAAGAAATCCTCCCAGCGGGTTCGTATCATCGCCCCAGGAGTTTTTAATATAATACCAGACATCGCCTTTATTATCCGTGGTGCGTCCCACAATGTGCATCATGTGATCCAGCAGGGTGGTTTGTGTTTCAAAATCCACCTGCCGTTGCGTTGGCCCGGCCTTCACAGTAGTATCGCTGATATAGGCAAGCCCGTTGGCATAATCAAAATCAGGATCCCCGGCTTCGCCGTCCCAGCCTACCGTGTAGCCGTTATCTAATGCTATTTTGGTGATGCGGGAAAAATCAGCAAACGACACATTCCAGTACTCGTCACCCGTCCAGTTGTATTTGTCTTCCAGCACAAACCGGGTATATAATGGATGATGGATGTAAGAAGTGATCTCCACATAATCATCTGGGTTAATAGCCAGGTATTGCTCCACAAAAGAATGCGGCGTATAGGTCCGCCCTTTGTAGATAAATTCCTGAGGCACCACTCCCAGGTAGTGGTCCAGTACACTGTCCACAAACGACTGCTGCCGCTGGCTGAGTTCTGTCACCCGGTCATTAATACAGGCTTTTACAAACCGGCTGAGGACCGTATCCAGTTTTTCATGATTGTGATTCAGTGCCCCCTTCACTTTACCTGAGTACGCTTCTTCGGGTACCATGCCCATATTCTTCAGCACCCATATCATATCATGAAATTGCCCGCCGGGTGTAAAAAAATTACTTCCTTTCAGCTTCAGGTGACGTTGAATTTTCCTCACCATTGAATACCGGGCCACGAACATTTCGCTCAGGTCAGTTTCTTCCTTACCCGCCTTCAGCAATTCGCTTTCCAGTAAGGATGTGCTGGAAAAGCTCCAGCAGGTGGATGACATATACTGATTCTTTACCGGGGTGCAGGTAACTGTGTCCGGAGCAAGAAGTTCCAGCTCAGCTCTTGTTAGTTTTTGTGCTTCGCAAAAACTGAACATAAAGAATGCGGCAATAACCAACAAGTATCGCATGAGAATAATTTATCCAAATTACCGGAGAAAAACGGAAAGCGGCATACCCCGGGCAGGGTATTTTAAAAAATAAAAGAACCTGATAATTCCAGGTGGTTATAATCTCTTTAAGAACTTGCTAAGAGATAAATAATCCGGGGTATGCTAATTACAAGCAGTGCTGCACAATAAACCCATATCATTCTGGCTGTAAGCGCTATATATTTTTTATATGTACCAGTAGCACCAGCCCGGCTTCCTGAAAACCCATACACGGCCGCTAACGCTATACTCAGTAACCACAAATAGTTATTATTATAGTTGATGATTGCCCGTACCGCTTTTGTATATTGAAATGAGTCAACGCAATTCTGTACCAGTACTTTCAGCCAAAACAGGTTAACAATAAAAAGTACCATTTTACATACCAATGCTGTACCCTTATCGTTTACCGAGCCTGCTTTCCGCAGCAGCAGGTAGTTCATTGCTATCATCATCGATCCAATAAAGATGATCCTGAGCGCAAATAAATCAGGAACTTTTTTCCGGTCTCCTTCAAATATGAACTGGTGAAAGAAATCTCCCGTTGTATCAATCAGCGGAAGCAGTTGAAAAAAAGCAAAGCAAAATAAAAAAGCTGCTTGCAGTCCAAGTGGAATATACACAATAGCTGCCGCCAATCTTTCATACGTTACATCTCTCGCCTCCGCCGTTCGCAACGAACGGTAATAAAGATAGCGTACCCAGAAGAACAGTGCCAGAAAATAGATTAGTCCCAGCATCCCTATTGTAACATTCATACAATTATTTTACAATGCGGCTATTTAAAACGGAGGTAATAACTCCCGATATTTTACCCAGGGTGTCACTGCAAATAATCAACAAGATCTTTAGGCTTCCCTACCAGCCACGATCTCCACCACCACCCCCGGGTCCAGCAACGTGGTGGTATCTCCCAGGTTCTCTGTTTCGCCTTCGGCAATTTTGCGCAAAATGCGCCGCATGATCTTGCCGCTTCTTGTTTTGGGCAAACCGCTTACAAACTGGATCTTATCCGGCTTGGCAATAGGGCCAATGACCCTTGTTACAGTTTGCAGAATATCCTGGCGCCGCATATTGTCATCTCCATGATGTCCATTATAAATAATGTACGCATAAATGCCCTGACCCTTTATATCATGCGGGTAGCCTACTACGGCACTTTCCACCACCCCGGCATGCATATTGATGGCATTTTCCACTTCGGCAGTGCCAATACGATGGCCGCTTACATTCAATACATCATCTACCCGTCCTGTTATCCTGTAATTACCATCTGCATCCTTCAATGCACCATCCCCGGTGAAGTATAAGTTTTCGTAAGTGGCAAAATAATTGGTGCGGCAGCGTTCATGATCGCCCCAGGTAGTGCGGAGTATTCCCGGCCATGGTGCTTTGATACACAAATTACCGGAGGTAATTAAAGCCCCTCCTTCGGAGGGGTTTGGGGAGGCCTCTTTTCCGTTCTCATCTACCAGTAATGGCTGCACTCCCGGCATTGGCAATGTGGCCCAACTGGCTTTGGCTGGTGTAATGCCTGCCAGGTTGGAGATCAAACAACCGCCAGTTTCTG
>CALSAT010000442.1:0-3595 GCA_943372905.1 Bacteroides fragilis
TAAAGAAAGCAATAGTTCCTGTTCCACATCGGCCGGAAATACTTTATGCTGCAGGAACTGTTGCAGCAGTTGCCCGAAAATATTCTTCCACTCCCTGCCATGCGCCTGTACCGATCGGCCATGCTGTTCGAATGTGAGCAGATGGGCAATTTCATGCAGCAGGGTGATGAGAAAAGAGAACCTGTTAAGATTACCATTTACACTAATGCGGTGATTAGCTGCATGGGTGCGGTGCCGGTAATCTCCCAGGATGCTTTTCCTCTCCCGGGCAATAGTAAGGTGTACTTTGTGCTGATGCAGGTAAGCCATCACGGCATCGCCGGTACCGGGTGGCAAATATTGCTGCAGGTGATTGATGGGAACTTCCTTCTTAGGCATTCTTTTTTTGCTTCAGCAGTTTTACCAGTGCCTTTGTTTCTATAAAAGTATAGATGATATACAAACCTGCACAGGCTATCAGCGCCGGCTTGTTCACATTTTTTTTGACCACCATGATATAGATAAATGCCACAATGGCCACTACAAAAAATTTGATCATGAAGCTGCCATACATGGCCCGTACAAATGCCTGCGGGTTCTCTGAGCGTACGGCCCTGTGGGTGATAAAGAAGGCGGCAAAACTGACTCCGAATAAAAGTAAGTTGCCCGCCAGCAGTACTTCCTGGTTTATCCCGTTTTTTACCAGCCATGCTTTACCCGTTAGGCAAAAGGCATTGATGAAAACAAATATGATGAGTAAAGGTCTGAGTGACTGCAGTAAGCTTTTATTCATTGGTGTTTTTCCTGCTGGTTTCCCGGAATAGTTTGTAAAAAATTGCCGACAGGACGAGCAAAGGTAATACACAGGCCAGCAATGGCGATGTGTGCAGCCATTTATCCCCCTTCAGCCCTGCAAAAACGGCAAGACCTATTGCCACGAGCAACTGGGTGCCGAGGCTGGCATACTTCAGCAGAAACTGCTTATTACTATTTGGCGGCGGCTTGCTGTTCATTATTATTCATCTCCACTACATTGGCCCCCATGTGGCACTGACCATTGAAGGTGGCTGAAGGCTCTATCTGTAATTTACCAGCGTACAGATTACCTGCTACCACACACTGCCCCCGCAGCTGCAGCAGTTCTTTTGCCCGGATATTGCCGGACACTTTACCCACTATGTCCGCCTGGTTGCCGGAAATATCACCTTCCACAACACCGGTGGTGCCGATGATGATCTTCGCAGTGCTTTTAATGTTGCCGATAACAGTTCCATCGATCCGCAGATCGCTGTTGCTGCTGATGTCGCCTTTTAAGGCGGTGCCTGCGCTGATAAGAGTAGCGCCGGTACCATTTGAGTTTGATTGCTGCATGTCGGTTTTGTTTTTGGTATTAAACATAGGTGTATTGATTATTAATCGTTAGATATTTCTGTTTTGGGCACATCGAGTTTTATGGTGTCTAATTTTACCGTACTGTTACCACTGAGGGCTTTTTTGATCCCTTCAATGTATTGGACATTATAGGCATTTTGTTTTTCGAGGCCGTCTACCCGGTACTTTAGTTGCCGCAGTTCGGAAGCGGACTTATAATCTGTACTGGCTCCGGGTATATAATACTTCAAAGGTGTGAAAACGATGAGGGCTACTGTTAACCCCACCAGCAGCACAAATATTGTGCTTAACATGATATAAACGCTCAGGCGGGACAATTTAAATGTCACTACTTCTTCGTACGTGTCGTCGTTCATCACCACCAGCCGGTAGCGGTTTCGCAGCCTTTTAAGGGTAGAACCGGCGTCTAATTTTACCATAACCAAAATTTAGGGAACTAAAGGTAAGCAAAGGGGGTTGGTTTTGTCAAGGGACAAGCACTAATATTGGGGAGAAAAAATGCCTTATTTTTATACTAAAATATTTGAAATTCAGTTAATAAGACTTTAGATTGCGGCGATAAATGCGAGTTACCAGATATACCATTACAGCGGCTTTTACCCTTATCCTTCTCCAGTGTACGGTGCCCACTTTCGGGCAGTTGGGGATCATGTTTGATATTAAGAAACCAAAGGAATACGACGAAAGGGTGCTCCGGTCGGAGAAATCGGATCAAAAAAAGTTCACCCTGCCCCGCCGGTTCATCCAAAACACCGTAACACATTACAATTATTACTTTAATGCCAACCTGAAGCTGAACGAAGTGCTGGAAAGGGCAAAAACTTCCTTTGTGGACGATTATTCCAAGCTTCTCCCCTTTTATAACTATTCACTGGATGTAACTGCCGCAGATTCGATACAATTAGACTCCATTACCTATAAATCCTCCAGTGGTATTGCCCTGCATGACCTGCGTAACGACTGGGTGGACAACCTGTACCTGCTCTGGGGGGCTTCCTTTTACCTGCAAAAGAAATTTGATTCGGCGTACCTGATGTTCCAGTTCATCAATTATGCCTTTGCGCCAAAAGAAAAGGACGGATATTATAAAACGATCGGCAGCGGCCGAGATGGCAATTCAGCTTTAAGCATCTCCACCAAAGAGAAAAACAGCATTACCAAAAAGATATTTTCCCAGCCACCCAGCCGTAATGATGCCTTCATCTGGCAGATCAGGAACCACCTGGCGCAGGATGAAATGGCCGAAGCCGCCAGCCTTATTGTGGCCCTGAGGTCAGACCCATTGTTTCCCAAGCGGCTCAATAACGACCTGCACGAAGTACAGGCTTACTGGTTTTACAAGCAAAATATGTGGGACAGCTCTGCCGCCCACCTGGCACAAGCCCTGAGCAATGCGACCAACAAACAGGAACAGGCCCGCTGGGAATACCTGCTTGCGCAGCTTTATGAAATGAGCGGCCAGTATAAAGAAGCAGAAAAATTCTATGACAAAGTAATTGGTCATACTACTGACCCAATCCTGGACATTTATGCCCGCCTTGCTGTTATCCGTGCTAACAAGGATGAAGGTGAGAAAAGTATTGAAAAAAATGTGGCGGAGCTGGTAAAGATGGCTAAAAGAGAGAAGTATGTGGATTACCGGGATATCATCTACTATATGGCTGCGCAAATGCAACTGGAAGGCAAGAATTATGATGAGGCTATCGCCCTGCTGAAAAAGAGTACTGAATACGCAAGTAATAATCCTGCCCAGCGAAACAAGGCTTTTTTGCAATTGGCAGAGCTTACTTTTTCCCGCCAGTTATACCGCCAGTCCTATAATTTTTATGACAGCCTGAACCTGGCCGATCCTTCCATTACTAATCCGGAAGAGATTACAGCAAGAAAAAAATCGCTGGGTATCCTTGCTGCTAATATGGAAATACTGGAACGCCAGGATAGTCTGCAGCGCATAGCTGCCATGCCAGAAGAAGAACGAAGAGAGTTTGTGAAAAAAATGGTTAAGCAGATCCGGAAAGCCCAGGGGCTGAAAGACGAAGGCACCCTGACAACCGGTAATCCCATCATTACCCCTACTCTTTTCCCAACAAATAATAACAATGCACCAAAAGGTGAATGGTATTTTTATAACAGCACCTACCGCAGCCGTGGCCAGGCCGAGTTCAAAACAAGATTTGGCAACAGACCCAATGTAGATAACTGGAGAAGAAGTGCCACCATTATT
>CALSAT010000443.1:0-3585 GCA_943372905.1 Bacteroides fragilis
AAAATTAATAATTAATAATATCACAACTCTGAATGGGCTCGGTTGTTACTAAGTAAGGGTATTATTAATTCTTAATTATAAATTTTTAATTACAATGTCTCGTCCTGTATCATATAATCTGATTCAAAAACCGCTGGAGAACGATATCAGCATCGCAGAGATGCCTGATGGTCACCAGGGGGAAGGTTTTTTTGCTACTTCCCTTAATAAAGTGATCGGTTTGGCCAGAAAAAATTCTATTTGGCCCCTGCCTTTTGCCACTTCTTGCTGTGGAATCGAATTTATGGCTACGATGGGTTCTCACTATGACCTGGCCCGGTTCGGTTCAGAAAGAGTTGGTTTTTCTCCGCGCCAATGTGATTTGTTGATGGTAATGGGTACGATTGCTAAAAAAATGGGCCCTGTGGTAAAACAGGTGTACCTGCAAATGGCCGAACCCCGCTGGGTAATGGCTGTAGGCGCCTGCGCCAGCAGCGGTGGTATTTTTGATACCTACAGTGTATTACAGGGTATTGACCAGGTAATACCGGTGGATGTTTATGTGCCGGGTTGTCCTCCAAGACCAGAAGCAATAATTGATGGAGTGATGCGGGTGCAGGATCTGGTAGGTAAAGAAAGTTTAAGAAGAAGGAATGGTGAGCAGTACAAATTATTATTAGAAAGTTACGGAATACAATAAACGGCCTCTCCTAACCCCTCCGCAGGAGGGGCTTGAGCAGAGTCTGAAAATTTGCAATGGCTCATGGGTTTGACTAACGAAATAATTAAGCAACGACTAACTGAAAAATTTGGAGAGCAAATTTCCAATTTTGAAGAGCCTTACGGTATGCTCACTTTCGAAGCACCAAAAGAACTCAACCTGAAGGTGCTCAATTTCCTGTATGATGATGAGGAATTAAAGTTCCGCTTTATGACAGACCTTACCGGGGTGCATTATCCCGGCAATACAGGCCGGGAGCTGGCTGTGGTCTACCACCTGCACAATATGGTGGATAATGTTCGTATCCGGTTCAAAGTGTTTACTGATATTAATACACCCGATATATATACGGCTACCGGATTGTTTTCGGCGGCCAACTGGATGGAAAGAGAGACGTATGATTTTTTCGGGGTGAATTTTGTCGGTCACCCCAACCTGAAACGGATACTGAATGTGGATGAAATGGACTATTTCCCGATGCGGAAAGAGTTTCCGTTGGAAGACCAGACAAGGATCGATAAGGATGATGAAATGTTTGGAAGGGGATGAAGAACCAATTAGTTAATGTGGCAATTTGATAATTTGGAAATGAGAGCTGTTATTTAATTTTCAAATCGACAAATCCACAAATTTTCAAATTGACAATGTCAGAACAACATATCAAATTACCGGAAGGCTCAATTGAGAAAACGACCACCACGCTGAACCTGGGGCCCACCCACCCGGCTACACATGGTGTGATGCAGAACATCCTGGAACTGGACGGAGAGAGAATTGTTTCTACAGAGCAAACCATTGGCTATATACACCGGGCTTTTGAGAAATTGGCTGAGAGAAGACCGCTGGCGCAAATCACTACACTTACCGACAGGTTGAACTATTGCTCATCACCCATCAACAACATGGGCTGGCACCTTACCTGCGAAAAGCTGCTGGGTGTAAAAACCCCCAAGAGAGTTGACTATCTCAGGGTTATCATTATGGAGCTGGCGAGAATTTCCGACCATTTGATATGTAATTCCATTGTAGGTGTGGATGCTGGTGCATATACCGGCTTCTTGTATGTGATGCAATACCGCGAATTGATCTATGAAATATATGAAGAGGTTTGTGGTGCCAGATTAACCACCAATATGGGCCGTATAGGTGGCTTTGAAAGAAATTTCAACAATATTGCGTTTGAAAAAATAGAAAAGTTCCTGAAAGAGTACCCAAAGGTGCTGAAGGAATTTGAGAACCTGTTTCAGCGCAACCGAATCTTTATGGAGCGAACGATGGGTACTGGTGCCATCAGTGCCGAGAGGGCCCTGAACTATGGTTTTACCGGGCCTAACCTCCGGGCGGCTGGAGTAGATTACGATGTACGGGTGCATACTCCTTACAGCAGTTACGAAGATTTTCAGTTTAATATACCTGTTGGCACAACCGGCGACAACTATGACCGCTGGCTGGTACGGGAAAAAGAAATGTGGGAGAGCCTGAGTATTATTGAACAGGCTTACCAGAAAGTACAGGAGTTTAAAGGAACAGATGCAGATGTATATCATGCAGATGTGCCGGAGTATTACCTGCCTTCCAAGGCGGATGTATATACTAAGATGGAAGCGCTGATCTACCATTTTAAGATCATTATGGGGGAAACAGATATTCCCGCAGGCGAAGTGTATCAGGCGGTGGAAGGGGGTAATGGGGAATTGGGCTTTTACTTTATCAGTGATGGAGGAAGAACACCATATAGATTGCATTTCCGCAGGCCCTGTTTTGTTTATTACCAGGCATATGAGGAATTAACGAAAGGAGCAATGCTGAGTGATGCGATCATGACGATGAGTAGTTTGAACCTGATTGCAGGAGAATTAGATGCTTAAGAATTTAAAAATTAAAAAGTCAAAAGTAAAAAGACGGCCTTTAGAGGGTTTTGAGTTTTTACTTTTGAATTTTGACTTGTTATGATAAGTTTTTCAGAAAAAGCATTACAGGAAGTTCAGCGGATAGTTAATTTCTATCCGGAAGGAAAGCAGAAGAGTGCTGTTATTCCTGTGCTGCATTTAGCGCAACAGGAATTTGACGGCTGGCTGAGTACAGAAACGATGGACTATGTGGCTTCTTTATTAAAGTTGGCTCCCATCGAAGTGTATGAAGTGGCTACATTTTACAGTATGTATAATCTGAAACCCGTTGGTAAGTACATGTTTGAAGTATGCCAGACAGGGCCCTGTATGCTGAACGGCAGTGATGATATAGTAAAATACATTTACGATAAACTGGGTATCAAACCCGGAGAGACAAGTGCTGATGGTTTGTTTACGTTAAAGACAGTTGAATGTCTCGGTGCTTGCGGTTATGCCCCAATGATGCAGATGGGGAAGAACTATAGGGAGCATTTGACGAAAGAAAAAGTGGATGCAATAATTGCAGAATGCAGGAGTATTGCAGCGGCTAAAAACTAAGCATGAAAAAGTTATTAGTCATAGCTCTTTTGCTGAATGTTGTTTTTGTAAATGCCCAAACGGATGAAGAGAAATTGACTTCAACGCTGAAAGAGTTTCACCAGTCGCTGGTACAAAAGAATACTGTTTCAATTAACCAGCAAACGGACAAAGCGCTGAGTTATGGCCATAGCAACGGTTGGGTAGAAACAAAAGCAGAAATGATTAAAAACCTGGAAACAGGTTATACCAGTTATAAAAGTATAAAAGAAGATAGTCTGCAAGTAACGATAAATGGAAATGTGGCACATGCAAGGTTTGTTGGTGATTATGAGGTTTCATTGAATGGCGGAAATGCAGTTGTGTATCATTTGAAAGTACTGGAAGTGTGGGTGAAGAAAGGGAAAAGGTGGTTATTGTTTGCAAGGCAAGCATTGAGAGGATAATGAATAATTA
>CALSAT010000444.1:0-3577 GCA_943372905.1 Bacteroides fragilis
ACCAAAAATATATCTTCAAGCAGGCGGCCAGCATCGTAATGCTTTTAGTATAGCAGATCGTTCGGCGGCTAAGCCTCTTCAGGTGTGTTCGCAGATTCAGATTATTTCTTTCAATGTGGTTAATGTTATAAGCATTGCTGATATGTATGTCCGCAGGCACCAGTGATCGGTAAATATTCAGTTTGTCAGTCTTTATCGCTTTCACACCGGAGCAGATGGCTGTATTCACCACCATCCGCAGGGTTCGTTTGCTTCGCTTGCCCACAATAAAGTCTATTACCTGCTTTGTTTCGCTGCACAGTACATAAGCTACCCAGTACTGGTTTTGCTTATTGCCAATATACGTTCGCAGTTCATCTATTTCGAAGGATCTTCGGTTCAATGGGATGGGTGGTTTAGAAATACTTTCTGCTACCCTTCTTATCATTCTCACCACAGTATTCACCGCTATTTCCAGCACCCTGGCAATACCCCTTATACCTACGCTGTTGCATACTAATCTTGGTATCATATCCCTCACCCCTGGCTTACAGGCGGCGGAACTGTACTGCTTCTGCTGGCTCTTTTTACAATGACCGCAATAATAACGCTGAGTACCATCTTTTTGCTTACCCCATTTCTGACAGGTTTGCCCACAAAACTTACATTCTATTTTTACCAACTATTTTGATACATCAATAGCAAAATATCTCTCTGCAATTCCACTAAAACCAGGTTTTCTTTTCAGTAACCCCTAAAAAACAAAACAGGGTGCAGTTTTGCACCCTGTAAACTATTTATTTCCAACTGGTTTCTAAAAACAACTATTCTGATACATTACCACTACCTTCTTATCAACGATAAAGAATTTTACTATGGTCTACCAATTCGTTTAATTTGATGCTATTTGTTATTTTAACATCGTTTTTAGAACTGTCAGAGACCCAAAATGACAAATACTCAATTTCTTTATTTACCTGTTTATTGGCCATATCAATAAATGCAAATTTCCCTTGGCTCCAGAAGGCGGAGGGATTAAATCCTACGGCATACTTGCTAATGTCAGTACCATCGTTTTCAAAAATCATCGGCCTGACTGTAGTTGTATTGAATGTCTCCTCGTTGATATAACCAATACCGTTTGAATCAATATTTAGCATATTTGTATCCAGTGTTGACAATACTAAGTAGATTTTTCCTGTGAACCCCTTTGGTACGACTATTTTCATTTGTCCAGTACTGCAACTAATTAGTACTAATGTCGAAATAAAAAGGGAAACGATTTTAAATATTGAACTGAATTTAGTCGGTCTCATATTTCTATTTTTAATAACGTTTATAAAATGCCGGTTCTGGCCCCGGTAAGAGTCTGGGGAATTTTGGATTAGTTCTGTCATACTTTTCTCCATGAGTGGCTTGGAATGAGGGTTGATCATATTGAAATAATTGTTGTCCATTAAGTGTTAAAGTCGCAGATGGAAAAACATCTGTTGCTGCTGTAATATTAACATTTCCACCTGAAAAATTAACTTGGAGTTGCTGAGCAACATTCACGATATGATAACCCAAAATTCCTAACCCGACTTCTTCTTCTGGTGAAACACTGGCATGTTGCTCAAAATTCAAGTTTGCGTTTTCAATTACACCACTCTTCGTATTTACATTACCATCCCAAGTAAACTTGTTTTGTTCGTCGCCTAAGCCGGGAAAGTAGTCCCTCGCTGTCCCTTGCGGAGTTCTGCCGATTTCTACGCTTTTGGATGCATTAAGACCTGTTAACTCCCCATCAGCATTTTCAGTTGCACTAATTTGGATTATTGAAGTAAGTTTATCACCGGAGGGGTCAACCAATCCAAAAAGAGTGGGACCATCCCATAATTTTTTATCGATGTAACTATTAAACTTAAATTCTAATGTTTTGCCGAGATATGTTTCATCCTTCTTGGTAGTCGCTTCTGAATTTGCGTTTTTATCCCAATAAATTGTCCCATCTTTCTTTTTTACAAAATCATCTGGAGCCATTCCATCGGGGTCAATATATCTTATTGGATTATCGTAAGCATAATTATAGGGAGAATGTCTGCGCATCTTGTCGGCTAAGGGGTCAATGTGATTAAATCGTCCTATCTGTGCATCATACATCCTCGCCCCATAATCCATCCAGTCTAGTCCGCTTCCATCAGAGAACTCTTGCCGCTGCTCTTCCTTACCATTATACTTGTACTTGTTTTCGGGTGCCCCATTCAACGCCTTACTACTAATCCCATTCATGGTCAGCCCGAACGGATAATAATGAGTTTCCTCCAATATCGGCCCCCGGGTATGCGTTACCTGCAAATTATCAAAGAACACATCTATGTTAGGTGTTTCATTACTAACATACACATAAAGATACCCATTCCTATATATCGGCAGATTATCCTTCACATGCGGATATACGATCTGGTTGGGGGCCGTGCCAAAGGCCGTTTCCACCGGCACCTGCTCAGCTCCGCTGCTGCTGCTGACAAATTTAAACTGCTCGTCAAACAATATCCAGTTTACAAACGCTTTGGGCCTGGTGCTATTGTATGACTGATTGTTTAAAAAATTAGTTGCCGCCGGTGTCAGTACCCCGCTGTTGTTTATCTCCGTTATGGTGGAGCCGCCATGTGTACCGCTTATGTTTCCTATACCACCCGTTAAGGCTGTTACCAGTTCTGCCAGCGGGCTTACCGGTGTCCCCGGTGTAGCACCATTTGTTTTGTACCAGCTGCTTACCCGAAGGTTAAATTTATCTCCTGCCATTACCCGTAGCGTTATAGATGGCCCTATCTTCTGGCTGCCTGCTGCCGCTTTCACTCTAGCCACCCAG
The DNA here is from genome assembly GCA_943372905.1 of Bacteroides fragilis. Lineage (GTDB taxonomy): Bacteria > Bacteroidota > Bacteroidia > Chitinophagales > Chitinophagaceae > JJ008. Next base: position 2,834 of record CALSAT010000444.1, read on the forward strand.
GCATTAGGGCTGGTATAGTTATCACTTGGGTAACCTTCTATTGTATTAATAGGGGTTCTGGTGCCCGGCAGGTTCGCATACAAAGCTTCTTCCGTAGCGGCCTGTGCTGTTTCCATACTGGCTGCAGGGTAAGGGTCTGTTTTCTGTTCTTCCGTCAATACCATCCGTACATTACCCAAATGGTCTTTTATCATATAATCATAGTGAAGCCCGGCAGGGTTTGTTCCTTCTGCTGCTTTGTACCGTATCCGCCCTTCTTCATGCCCTATGAACTGCAGCACATCATTTTCATACACCGAACTGTAAGTACCTCATTTCTGACAATTCAGACCACAAAATTTTACATCCCATTTTTACCAACTATTTTGATACATCAATAGAAAAATCCTCTCTGCAATTCCACTAAAACAAGGTTTTCATTTCAGTAACCCCTAAAAAACAAAACAGGGTGAAGTTTTGCACCCTGTAAACTATTTATTTTCAACTGGTTTCTAAAATCAACTATTGTGATACATTACCCTCAAAAGAAATTAGGATTAGTTTCAGGGAGTTTCGTTTTTATAAACATAAAGAGATCAGAAAAGTCTTTCTCTTGCAATTCTGACTCAGTAATAATCAACGGGGCGGCTAATTCATTATCAATTACTAGATATAAATATCCCTTCAAAGCGTAATAACCTGAAAATCTGCTCCATCTAATTTCAATTTTGAGTTCAAAACTAGAATATCCGATTCCGTAATCCT